>CAJUHX010000029.1:0-17802 GCA_910586455.1 uncultured Muribaculaceae bacterium
GTGTACACCGAAGATTGAGTCGGCTATTGGCCTGTTCGAGGTTCTCGGCCTTGCCTATGTCAATCCAGTTGTATGGGGTTGCGGGTTCATAGGCCATGAAAGTATTATCGTGGCAGTTGTCGATATAGAAATCGATTATTGAGAACTTGCACACACCGTCAAGTGTATCCCTGTGGGCTTCTTTGCTCTGCAGGGATTCGTTGTATTTGGCCAGACGGTTGAATATTTCCGGCGACACAATATGCACGCCGCCGAACGCCCGCAGGCTGCAGCTGTCGAGGTCGGCTCCGTCGGGACGCACTTGTCCGGTGGCCAGATTGCGCCATCCGCGCATGTGTCCGGCGCTGTCGAATGCCAGATAGCGCTGTGTGCGGCGTTCTTTCACCAGCAGTGTGGCCATGGCTCCGGAGGCACAGGCCTGACTCTGCATGGCCCCGAGGTCGAAATCGGTGAGGATGTCGGCATTGTGTATCAGCACAGGCTCACTGTCGCCAAGCAGACGGTGTGCGTACAGCAGGCCGCCGCCGGTGTCGAGCAGCATGTCGGATTCGTCGCTCAGCATTATGTCGGTCCCGAAGTTATCCTGCTGTCTGAGGTAGTCGGCAATCTGGTCGGCGAAGTGGTGTACGTTTACCACAAACTCGCGTATGCCGTATTCTTTCAGTTTTTCGATTACCCTGCCGAGCATGGGTTCACCGCCTACAGGAGCGAGTGCCTTGGGGTGGAAGTCGGTCCAGGGCTTGAGGCGAGTGCCCAGACCGGCGGCGAATAACAGGGCTTTCATCAGCGTGCGCTGAAATTCTGTTCGATATCCTGCTCGCGGTGTACCAGCTCCACCTTTACGTTATGAAGGCGGTTGATGTGCTCGGCCATCTTCTGTGCGCAGTATACCGAGCGGTGCTGGCCGCCGGTGCAGCCGAACGAAACCATCAGGTTTGTGAATCCGCGCTCTTTGTATCGGGTCACTGATGCGTCGACAAGGGCATAGCAATGGTCGAGGAAGGTCAGAACCTCGCCGTCGTCCTCAAGAAATTCTATTACCGGTCGGTCAAGGCCGGTGAAAGGCTTGTATCGCTCGTATTTGCCGGGGTTGTTCACAGCGCGGCAGTCAAACACGTATCCGCCACCGTTGCCCGAGGCGTCGTTGGGTATGCCTTTTTTGTAGGCGAAGCTCATGACCTTTACGGTAAGGGCACGCTTCTGTAGTTCGTCGGTAAACTGTTTCATGTTTACCAGGCGCATCAGTACCTCCGACAGGTACGGGTACTCATTGTATGGCCGGTCGAGCAACGAGCGCAGGTTGGCTATGGCGAAAGGCACACTTTGCATAAAGTGCGGCTTCTTTTCGAAGTAGCCGCGGAAGCCATAGGCGCCAAGCACCTGCATAGTGCGGAAAAGCACAAAGTGACGCAATGTGCCGTAGAACTGCTCTTCGTCGACATCGATATACTTGGCCAGCGACCGGCGGTACACTTCTATGAGGTCGCGGCGCAGGCTGTTGGGCAGGTTTGCCTTGGCCTGCCAGAGGAAGGCAGCGACATCGTAGTAGAACGGGCCCTTGCGGCCTCCCTGAAAGTCGATCATCCATGGGTGTCCGTCGTATATCATTACGTTGCGCGACTGGAAGTCGCGGTACATGAATGTGTCGGAGCATGATTTCAGCAGCACCTCGCACATGGCCTGGAAGTCATCTTCAAGGCGCGATTCGTCGAACTCCAGACCTGTAGCTTTCAGAAAACAGTATTTGAAGTAGTTGAGGTCCCAGAGTATTGAACGGCTGTCGAACTCCACCGCCGGATAGCATTTGCAGAAATCAAGCCCCCGGGCACCGGCGAACTGAAAGTCGGGCAGCAGACTTATGGTCCGGGCCAGCAGGTCGCGCTCCTCTACCGAAAACGAACGGGTCTTGCGCCCCTTTTCAATGGCATTGAACAGCAGGGTATCGTCGAGGTCCTGCTGCAGGTAAGCCATACGGTCGGGGCTCACAGCCACCACCTCGGGAACCGGCAGCCCCTGTTCACGGAAGTGATTGTCGAGGTACAGGAAGGCTTCGTTTTCTTCCTTGCAGGTACCGAGTACGCCTATGAGCGTGTCGCCCGGTTTGCCGAGGCGGAAATATCGGCGGTTTGAGCCGGAGCTGGGCAGTTCGGTAATTTCGGCCGGCTCGGTTCCGGCATAGTGAGTGTATAGGTCTTTCAGTGAGCTGGTGTCCATTTCAGGGGGAGTAGGGGTGTTGTGGGGTGGGATTATGAATGTGATGTGAATGTGGCGTAGGATCAGTTGCCGTGTTCCGACAGGAACTTGATGCGCAGCAGACGTACTTCTTCTTCTTTGTAGTCGGGACACAGCTGGCGGTATGCCTCGTCGAGGTCGTCGGTATCGCACTCGCGGAAGTACTCGAACACTTCGTCCTGATCTTCTTCGTCGATGTACTCGTCGAGGAAGTACGAAATGTTGATTTTGGTGCCTGAGTTAACAATGGCTTCGATTTCTTCCAGCAGCTGGTCGAAGTCGAGGTTGTTCGACACGGCTATTTCGCTCAGGTCGATTTTTCGGTCTATGGCCTGTATAATCTGAATTTTGAGTTTCGACTTATTAGCTACCGAGCGCACGCGCAAGTCCTCGGGACGCTCGATTTCGTTTTCCGACACATACTGCTTTATGATTCGCACAAAGTCGGCGCCATAGCGCTGGGCTTTGCCTGCGCCCACACCGGGCACATTCTGCATTTCGTCCAGAGTAATCGGGTAGGTGGTAGCCATGGCCTCGAGCGACGGGTCCTGGAAAATTACGTATGGGGGCAGCTGAAGGTCGTGGGCTATTTTTTTGCGCAGAGCCGACAGAATGGCAAACAGTTCCGGGTCGGCGGCGAAAGCCGAGCCACCTTTGAGCTCTACTTCTTCATCCTCGTTGAACTCATTGTCTTCTACGATTTTAAACGATTTCGGACGATCCATGAATTCATGTCCGGCTTTGGTCAGGCGCACGACTCCGTAGTTATCTATGTCGCGTTCCATGTAGCCGGCCAGCTCGCCCTGGCGCAGTACAGTTCCCAGATAGCGGGGGTCGGTTCCTTCGGCGCAACCGAAAACTTCAAGGTCATCGAGGTGGTACGATTTAATGTCGGCGGTTGCACGGCCGATCATCACGTCCACAATCTGTTCGGCTTTAAATTTCTCTTTAACAGCCGCTACTGTTTCAAGTACGGCAAGTAAATCCTCTTTTGCTTCCACTTTCTTTTTCGTGTTATGGCAGTTGTCGCAATTGTCGCATTTTTCTGCAGGGTAATCTTCTCCGAAATAATGCAGGAGTGCTTTGCGGCGGCATACCGACGACTCGGCGTAGGCGGCTGTTTCGATCAGCAGCTGGCGTCCGATTTCCTGTTCGGCGGCAGGCTTTCCCTGCATGAACTTTTCGAGTTTCTGCAGGTCTTTGTGAGCATAGAATGTGATACAGTGGCCTTCTCCACCGTCGCGTCCGGCGCGTCCGGTTTCCTGATAGTAACCTTCGAGCGACTTGGGCATGTCGTGGTGAATCACAAAGCGCACATCGGGTTTGTCAATGCCCATGCCAAAGGCTATTGTGGCTACAATCACGTCCACTTTCTCCATCAGGAAGGCGTCCTGATTGTCGGAGCGGGTGGCTGCGTCCATGCCGGCATGGTATGGCAGCGCGCTGATGTTGTTGACCCTGAGCAGCTCGGCCAGTTCTTCCACACGCTTGCGGCTGAGGCAGTAGATTATGCCCGATTTGCCGGGGTTCTGCTTTATGAAGCGTATGATGTCGTGGTCGGTGTTCTTGGTCTTGGGCCTTACCTCATAGAACAGGTTGGGGCGGTTGAACGACGATTTGAACACAGTGGCATCGCTCATACCCAGGTTTTTCTGGATATCGTGCTGCACCTTTGGGGTGGCAGTGGCGGTGAGTGCTATTACCGGACGGTTGCCTATTTCGTTGATTATAGGGCGTATGCGGCGATACTCGGGTCTGAAATCATGCCCCCACTCCGATATGCAGTGCGCCTCGTCGATGGCGTAGAACGATATTGTCACCGTTTTCAGAAACTCTATGTTCTCTTCTTTGGTCAGCGACTCCGGAGCCACGTACAGCAGCTTGGTGAGGCCGTTGCTTATGTCGGCTTTCACCTGGTCGATGGCCGCACGGGTAAGCGATGAATTCAGAAAGTGTGCCACGCTGTCGTTGGCACTGAAGTGCCGCATGGCATCAACCTGGTTCTTCATCAGTGCAATCAGCGGCGACACAACTATAGCCGTGCCTTCGCAGATCAGTGCAGGCAACTGGTAGCAAAGCGACTTGCCACCGCCGGTGGGCATAAGCACAAAGGTATCGCGACCGCTGAGCAGCGACTCGATAATGGCCTGTTGATTGCCTTTGAATGTGTCGAAACCGAAATGTTCTTTGAGCGCTTCGGTCAGTGTTGTGTTGCCTGTCATGGAATTGACTCCGTTAATTGATTGATATTCGGTATACGATTACGAAGATGTTGCGTTTGTTTGACTGATAGAATTAATGATGAATTTTGGTAGACTTGGCCAGCTGGTCGGCGACGAGCTGGCGGGTAACTGTGAACTGCTTGGCATCGGTGCCGGGTATCTCATACATGGAGTCAATCATTACCGATTCCACTATTGAGCGCAGACCGCGGGCGCCGAGCTTGTATTTTACAGCAGTGTCGACAATCAGGTCAAGGGCGTCTTCGTTGAATTTCAGCTTCACTCCGTCCATCTTGAACAGTTTTTCGTACTGCCTGGTGATGGCGTTCTTGGGCTCGGTGAGCACTCGGCGCAGGGCTTCGCGGTTCAGCGGCTCAAGATGGGTGAGAATGGGCAGTCGGCCTATGATTTCGGGTATAAGGCCGAATGATTTCAGGTCCTGGGGTTCTACATATTGCAGATAATCGTCTTTTTTCACTCGGCGTTGCGAGCCGGTGGCATAGCCTACGGCATGCGAGTTCAGGCGATGTGCTATCTTCTGTTCTATGCCGTCGAAGGCTCCGCCGCAGATAAACAGTATGTTTTTGGTATCGACCGGAATCATACGCTGTTCGGGGTGCTTGCGGCCACCCTGCGGCGGCACGTTCACCACCGAGCCTTCGAGCAACTTCAGCAGACCCTGCTGCACGCCTTCGCCGCTTACGTCGCGGGTAATCGAGGGGTTGTCGCCCTTGCGCGCTATTTTGTCGATTTCGTCGATGAACACTATGCCTCGCTCGGCCTTGGCCACATCGTAGTCGGCGGCCTGCAGCAGGCGTGTGAGCAGGCTTTCGATGTCTTCGCCCACATAGCCGGCCTGAGTCAGCACGGTGGCGTCGACTATGGTGAACGGTACATCAAGCAGGCGGGCAATGGTCTTGGCTATAAGGGTCTTGCCGGTGCCGGTGGGGCCTACCATTATGATGTTGCTCTTTTCGATGTCAGTGTCGTCGTCGGCCTGCATCAGACGTTTGTAGTGGTTGTACACAGCCACCGACAGGTATCGTTTGGCGCTTTCCTGACCAATTACATATTGGTCGAGGAATTCCTTGATTTGTACAGGCTTGGGTACGTCCGACAGTTTCTTGCCCAGGCTCTTTTTGCTGTTGCTTTTCTTTTCCTGCTCCATTTCTTGTATCATGCCGTTGATGACATCGATGCAGGAGTCGCATATAAATACACCGGGAGTGCCTCCGGGTACCAGAAACTGTACTTCGGAGGCTGCGCGGCCACAGAAACTGCAACAGTTGTTCTTCGCTTTAGGCATAATATCAGTTGTTGCTGTCGGTTTTGGGGTTTTTCACGAGCACGTGGTCGATCATGCCGTATTCTTTTGCTTCGGCGGCGGTCATCCAGTAGTCGCGGTCGGAGTCTTTCTCTACCTTTTCGAAGGGCTGTCCGGAGTGGTTGGCGATGATGTTGTAGAGTTCCGATTTGAGTTTTTTGATTTCGCGGGCGGTGATTTCGATATCCGAAGCCTGACCCTGGGCGCCTCCCATGGGCTGGTGAATCATCACGCGCGAGTGTGGCAGTGCATAGCGTTTTCCCTTTTCGCCGGCTACCAGCAGCACTGCGGCCATTGAGGCGGCCATGCCGGTGCAGATGGTGGCTACGTCGGAGCTTACGTACTGCATGGTGTCGTAGATACCCAGACCGGCGTAAACCGAGCCACCGGGCGAGTTGAGGTATATCGAGATGTCCTTGCCCGGATCGGCAGAGTCGAGATACAGCAACTGTGCCTGGATTACGTTGGCGGTGTAGTCGTTGACATCGGTGCCAAGAAATATGATGCGGTCCATCATCAGACGCGAGAATACATCCATCTGCGCTACGTTGAGCTGGCGTTCCTCAATGATGGTGGGGCTTATATAGCTTGCCGATATCGCGGCAGAGGCCTTGGAGCTGTACTGGTCCAGCGCCAGGCCGTTCATGCCTAAATGGTGAACCGCGAAATTGCGGAAATCGTTGTTGTTCATATCTATTGTTTTACCTTGTTTTAGTTATTGGAAAACGGGGGGGCGCTCCAAAATGCGCCGCCTTCGCTCGCTCTTGATTATTCAAAATTACATAAAAAATTCCGAATATACAACATCTGAAATTTATTTTTGATTTTTTCTATGTAATATTGCTTGTCGCCGTAATACGTAATGGAGGCAAGGTGCTCTGCACTGCCGCTTTTGCTTCTGTTTGTGCGGTTATAGAAAAGTGCAGGGGAACCGGGCGTCGGCCGGTTCCCCTGCAGGGTATTTGGTTTGTTTCGATTATTCTGCGCTTTCTTCTGCGGCTTCTTCGGTGGCCTGGCTCTGGTGCTGGGCCATGTATGCGCGGTAGTCCTCGAGCGATACTTCTTCTACGTTCAGGGTCACGTTTTCGCGTACTACGGCAAAGAGCTTGAGGTCGCTTACTTCTTCTACGATGTGGCGGCGGTAGTTCTTGTCGGCCAGAATGTGCTTGGCGGCGTTGTCGATAGTGGCTTCGTCGGCGTTGAAGATACCGTACTGACGGAACTGCTGCTGTGCGATGAACTTGGTGCGGGCCACGATGTCGGCTTCTTCGATTTTAACGTCGAATTTGGCGGCGATGGCTTCCTTGATGAGCTGCCATGTGAGGTCGGGCAGAACTTCGTCGTACACTTTGTCCATGTCGGTGTTCTCGTCAATGTTTTCTTCGTTGGCGAGCTTGAGCCATTTTTTCAGGAATTCCTTGGGCAGGTTGAGGTTGCCGTAGGTGTCCATGAGGTACTTTTTCAGCTCAAGGTTGCTGAAGTAATCGGTGGTGCTGCGGAACTGGACGGCCAGTACGTTGCGGATAGCCTTGTCGAACTCTTCGTCGTTGTGTACTTTGTCGCGACCGAATACGTTGTCGAAGAATTCCTGATCGTGCTCGGCGGGTTTTACAACGATGATTTCGGCGATAGACATCTCAAAGTCGCTCTTCACTTCGGAAGCCTGCTCTTTGTCGATGTTGAGCATAGAGGCGAGTTCGGCAGCGTTGCCTTCGCAGCTGTTGTAAGGGTTGAACACAACCTTGTCGTTCACTTTTTTGCCGATGAACTTGTCGGCTTCTTCCTTGCTCTTGAAGTACATGGGAGCCACGATGCCGCTGATTACCTGAATGGCGTCTTCGGCGTCGTTTACGGTACCGTCTTCCTTAAGCTGCATGATAGAACCCTTTACGAGAGCCTTTTCATCTACTTCTTCGCCGGGTACCTGTGCGCCGAAGCGCTCACGCAGGCTCTTGTCTTCGTCGGCTACCATCTGGTCGGTTACCTCGATGGCCTTGTAGGGCAGGGTTACTTCCTTGTCGAGCTTGAGGTCGATAGCCGGAGCGATACCTACTTCGTAAGTGAAGGTGTAGTCCTTGTCGGTGAGGTTGATTTCCTTGATTTCCTCGGCGATGGGTTGGCCGATGAGGTTGAGTTTCTGTTCTTTTATATAGTCGACAACGGCTTCGTAAACGCTGCGGTTGAGCACGTCGCTCTTTACCTGCTTGCCGAAACGCTGGCGCAGCTGTGGAAGGCTGATATGGCCCTTGCGGAAGCCGGGGATGTTATGGGTGTTGCCGATTTTGCGGAGCTCGGCATCGACTTTCGATGCATAGTCAGCTTCTTCAACCTGGGCAACTATCTTGCCGTTTACGTCGTCGATTTTTTCGAATGTAATATTCATTATCAGTGAGTTATGAAGTGTTTATATATTGTTCGCATATATTTGGCGCTGATGAGCGCTTTTATTCGGCTGCAAATTTAATGAATTTTTTACAAATAGCCAACACTGACGCCCGCTAATTTGCTGCCGGCTGCGACATGGCGGCAAGTGCCCGCGCACAGCGTATGCCGTCGATGGCCGCCGACACTATGCCTCCGGCATGCCCGGCTCCTTCGCCGCATGGATACAGGCGTGCTACGCCGCAGTGCTGCAGGGTAGCGCGGTCGCGAGGCAGTTGCACGGGCGCCGATGTGCGGGTTTCGTCGCCGACAACCAGGGCATCGGAGGTGAGAAAACCGCGGGCTTTGCGGCCGAACTGGCGGAAGCCTTCCTGCAGACGGCGTGATACCCCGGGAGGCAGAAGCTGGTCGACCCGGCGGCTTACAACGCCCGGGGCATAGCTCGAACGTGGCAGGTCGGCCGAGAGCTGGCTGTCGACAAAGTCGGTCATGCGCTGCGCCGGGGCCTGCTGGCTGTTGCCGGCGGCTTCGAAAAAGCGCTGTTCGATTTCGGCCTGATAGTGCAGCATGCGCAGAGGATTGTCGCCGGGAATGTCCTCGGGCAGCACTTCCACCACCATGCCGCTGTTGGCCCAGCGGGTGCCGCGGTTAGAGGGCGACATGCCGTTGACCACCAGCTGGCCCGGCTCGCTGGCTGCGGGTATGATGAAGCCGCCGGGGCACATGCAGAAGCTGTACACGGCACGGTTGTCGACTCGGCACAGCATGGAGTACTCGGCGGGGGGAAGATAGCGGCCGCGCCCATTGGGGTTGTGGTACTGTATGCGGTCTATCAGTTCCTGCGGATGCTCAAGGCGCACGCCCACTGCTATGCCTTTGGCGTGCATCTCCACGCCGCGGCGTTGCAGCATGGCGTACACGTCGCGGGCGGAGTGGCCGGTGGCAAGAATCACCGGGCCGCAGAGGCGACTGCCGTCGTTGAGTACCACGCCGTCCACACCGCCGTCGGCACCGAATATCAGGTCGTCGACACGGTGTCCGAACAGTACTTTGCCTCCGTGGTTCTCTATGGTATGACGTATGTTTTTGATTACCTCGGGCAGTTTGTCGGTGCCTATGTGCGGATGCGCATCCACAAGTATGTCGCGCGAGGCGCCGTGCCGGTGCAGCAGCTGCAGCACTTTGTCAACAGGGCCGCGTTTGGTGCTGCGGGTGTACAGTTTGCCGTCGGAGAACGCTCCGGCGCCTCCCTCGCCGAAACAGTAGTTCGACTCGGGGTCGATCTGCTGTGTGCGGCTTATGGCAGCCATGTCGCGCCGGCGCGAGTCCACATCCTTGCCGCGCTCCAGCAGTATCGGGCGCAGTCCAAGTTCAATCAGTTCAAGGGCGGCGAACAGTCCGGCGGGTCCGGCGCCGACCACCAGCACCTGCGGCGCACCGGATACATCGGGGTAGAGTGGAAACGGAGGCACCAGAGCGTCGCGTGTGTCCTCGCTGTCGAGGTGTACGTCAAGGGTAAGGTTCACGGCTATACGGCGCTGACGGGCATCAATCGAGCGTTTTATCAGGTCGGTGCGTACTATGCGCTTTATGTCAACGCCCATTATGCGGGCGGCTTCGCGTCGGCATCGCTCGCCGTCGGCGGCTGCAGCGGGGTCGAGGCGCAGATTAACTCGTTTTATCATTTTGCAGATTGTAATTCTTTGTTATGCCTGCGCATGCTGTACCACAGGGTACCCACGGCCAGCAGGAAGGCCAGTACGTCGCTGCCTGTCATTGATGCCCATACGCCGGTGATTCCGAACATGGGCGGCATAATCCACAGCAGAGGCAGCAGGAATATCAGCTGGCGGGTGAGCGACAGGAATATCGATACCTTGGGCTTGCCTATCGACTGAAAAAAGTTCTGTATCACTATTTGTACTCCCACTACCGGATAGCAGATGAAATATACTCTGAAGCCTTCGCGGGCTATTGCAATCATCTGAGGGTCGGTGGTGAACAGGCTCGATATGGTGTCGGGTAGTGTTTCGGTAAGAATCCAGCCGGAGGTGGTTATGCACAGACCGCATATTATACCCTTGCGCAGGGTTTCTTTTACGCGGTTCCAGTTGTCGGCGCCGATGTTGTATCCGAGTATAGGCTGCATGCCCTGGGTGACACCGAATACAATCATTACAAAAAACATGGTGGTGCGGTTTATGATGCCATAGGCTCCCACGGCTACGTTGCCCATGCCGTCGGCGGCGTATTCAAGCAGCGCTTTGTTGAGGAAAACCACCACAAGGCAGGCGCAGCAGTTCATCAGAAACGGCGACAGTCCTATCGAGTATATGCGCTTGAGCAGTCCGACGGTGATGAAGCCTCGGCGCCAGTGAAAATGCACAAAACTTTTTTTCGACAGAAAATGCGCCAGTACCCATATCAGCGCGGCGGTCTGACCCAGGATGGTGGCCCAGGCCGCGCCGCCTATGCCCCAGTGGAGTACGAAAATGAAAATAGGAGCAAGAACCACATTTACAGCCACCGACAGCAAGGCCGAAATCATGGCCTTGCGCGGATATCCGGTAGCGCGCATTATATTGTTCAGCCCAATGAACACATACGATATTGGCGAGCCCAGCAGAATCACCTGCATGAAGCTGCGGGCATAGTCGATGGTTTCGGCTGTGGCGCCGAAAAATATCAGTATAGGGTCGAGAAACAGCAGTGTCAGACCTCCGAACAGCACCGAGTGCAGCAGGCAGAGGCAGGTGACGGTGCTGAGTACGTCGCTTGCCTTGTCGAGGTTTTTCTGACCTAAGAATATTGAGCTGATGGTAGCGCCACCCACTGCCACAAGTGTACAGAAGCCTATCACCAGATTCATAAGCGGAAAGGTGATGGCCAGACCGGCGATGGCCATGGCGTTTACGCCACGGCCTATGAATATACTGTCGATTATATTGTAAAGCGATGTAACCAGCGACGCTATGATGGCAGGTACGGAATACTGCAGCAGCAGTTTGCTTACCGGTTTGGTGCCGAGTTCGGTCGGTGTAGCTTCTTGTGACTGTGACATGATAATAATTGATTCGATATTGCAAAATTAACTGGTTTACTCCGCCGCAGGTACGGCCGTCAGGCTCACTTCTCGTCCTTGAACAACTCGTCGTTGTCGTCGAGGCGGAAATAATGGGCCAGCAGAGCAATGAAACGGCTTATCTGCTTTATCGCCTCAAGGGTGTCCTTGCCTATTTCCTTGCCCTGCAGACGCAGCATCAGCATGCCGTAGAGGGCATTGAAGCAGGTTTCGATTTCCCCGGCCTTTTGTTCTCCGGCCTTGGCGCGGAGTTCCACAATATATGGCAGGGTGTTGTAGAACTCCTTGGTGTATTCACCGAAGCGCGGGTCTTTCAGCAGGGCGTCGTGCAGCTGCACAAGCTGTATCACCACATTTTTGTTGAGTTGCAGATGTCCGCTATGCTCCACGCCCTCGCGGCGCATCATGTCTATGAGCGACTCGTACCACTCGGCGAGCTGAGTCTTCTGTCCGTCGGTCAGCGAAGTCTTGTCGATGATATTTGCCTTGATACGGTCCATGTCAAGTCCGTTGGCGCGTATCATGTCTTCAATCTGCCACATGTACAGCAGATATTCCGCTATGTTCTCTTTACGCTTCTGTGATGCTATATACATTATTATAATTATATTTTTTAAGATTTGGCGGTCCTACATCATGTATTTATCTGCCAGGGCGCTGTATGCGGGGGTGGACTTGAACTCCGTTATCCAGTCGTTGAGCGTCCGCAGCAGTTCGCTGTCGTTCTTGCGCACAATCCATGTCTGGAACTGCGAGAACGAAATCGGCAGGCTTATATCAAGGTCGGGATAGTCGGCCTTGAGTTGCTGGGCTACCGTTTCGTTGATCATGGCCCGCGGTATGCGTCCCTGTTGCACCATTATTCCCAGCAGTTCTGCCGAGTATTTAGGGTCAGACTTTATTATTATGGTCTGACCGGCTTCGGCAGCCAGATGTTCAAGCCTGGATCGCAGCGATGAGCCGTCGGCAACCCACACTTCCTGCTTGTCGAGCTGGCGTGTGTTGGTAATCAGGGCGGCAGAATCGGCCGGGTTGGCGCGCTGTACCAACACTGCGCGGTCGGTGAAAATCGACTCGGTTGTGCCGAATTCATCGCGCAGTCGTGAGGTAGCCGGCAGGTTGGCCACCACAAGATCGAAAGTGCGGTTTTCAAGGCCGTTAAGCGCGTATTCTAGCGGTGCAAAAGGCTGAAATAACACCGGGCGGCCGTGGTCGGCGCAGATGGCGCGCAGCATTTCGTAGTCAAAGCCTGCTACAGTGTCGCCGCTGTAGGCATAGGTCAGAGGTGACATTTCTATGGCTACTGCCAGAGTGTCGCCTGCCGGATGTCTGAATGTGGCTGCCACCGATGTATGCTGCGGATGAGAGCAGCGGCTTAGCATCCACATCGCTGCCAGAACCAGAGCCAGCAGGGCTATGTACACGGGCATGTGCCCTTTGATGATTTTTGTATTCACGTGGTTCATTGCGGGCCGGATTTGGTTGTAGGGCCTACGTTGATATAACGCGCCCCCGCTGTTTTTAGTTGGCGAAATCAACCGATACACCAAGCTGCAGACGGCGCGGGTTCAGCGGATAGTTGACTGCCGAAAAGTAGTTGTTGCCGCCGAATATTCCCTGATTGATGTGCGACATCATCACATAGAAGCGGGTCTTGCTGAGCTTGAAGTTCACGTACAGGTTCATAAAGGGATAGTTACCCAGTTTTACTTCCTGCTGGTTGGCGAACGTGGCCGTAGCCGGCTGGTATGCGGGCGCGTAGTAGCCGGTGTAGTAATTGCAGTCTATGCCGGCCTGTACAAACAAGGTGGCTATCTTGAACTTGAAATATAAATTAGAATACACTGCAAACTGCGGCATTGGCACTACAGCCTGGTCGGACGAGGTCTGATAGGTGACGGCGTTATCCCAGTGCAAGGGGCCTGCATGGAGGTTCTGCCACAGCCGCAACGACAGTACCTGTACGTTGGAGCCGTGCTGCATTGGAGTGAAGTCTGGCCCGAAGTAAATATGGTTCTGCAGGTTCGTCACCGAGGCCTCGAATGTGGTGCCGCTGCGGTCGTAGTCGAGGCGTCCGCCGAAGCGTACCGAGCGCTCCTTGCCGAATTTGTTCTGCCAGATGAAGTGGTTCGACAGGTAGTTGTTCATCAGATAAGGCGCTGCCTCGTTGCGGAAGGCGCCGAACGCGGTCAGGCGCAGCGAGTCGCCAAGCAGCGGGAAGCGGGTGTTGATGTCGCCTTCGATTTTGACATCGCCGGCTGCCGGCCCTATGATGCCGAACTGAGCGTTGGCACGGTAGGTCAGAATGGAGCCTTTCTGCTTGGTCAGCTGTCCGCCCACCCACAGCAGATTCTCTGTTGCGGTCGGAGTGATGCCGCTGATTCCGGCGGGGAAGGGGTCGAGGCCGAAGTCGGGATTCATACGGTCGATGGTGTCGGCGGTCTGGTTATAGCGGCGTACTTCGTGGGTGAGGTATGCGGCCAGTCCGAACTTGGCGTACTTGTGAAATCCTTCAAGCAGGGATATGCCTAAAGTGTTTTGCAGGCTCCAATAGGTTGTGCGGTCGCGGGTAAAGTCCGGATTCAGGTAGGTGTTGGCGAAGAACTCGCGTGTTTCGGTGGGCGATGTGTCGTTGAACGAGTGTCGTCCGCTGTTGAAATCCAGACTCCATATCAGCGATGTCACCGGTATATAAGTGCGGTTTACGGTGGTATCGTTCACTGCCTCTTCGTGCCAGTAGCCGATTTTGTACCGGTGGTTGAGAAACAGCTGGTCGCCGACCACACGGGTGTGGGCGTTGTTCAGCCTGGTAGGTATCTGCTTGGCGTTTACCTTGTCGACACCTCCCTGCAGCTCGGCAGGGTCTGTAATCCATAGCACGTCTTCAATGCCGCCGTTCTCTTTGTTCACCGAGTTATAGTGGTAGTAGAATCCCTGAAACTCGTAGCGGTCGCCCATATAAGAGCCGGAGAAGCCCCATTCGAGGTTCTTTGCCGTCTGGTTCTCGTAGCTGCCTTTGGAGTAGATATAGTCGAGCAGCGCACCAACCTGGGCGCGCTTGTTGATGTTGCCCGAAAATATGGCGTTCAGGCGCTCCTGGGCGTCCTGTTTACCTCCGCCGAAGTTGTAGCTCAGCAGAGTCATGGGTATGCGGGTATTGTAAAAGCGTGTATTGGCCAGCGAAGGCAGCCAGGGTTTGAGGGCATCGCGGAAGAAGAAGCCGGAAATGCCCTGCTGCTCTGCAAAAATCATGTTTTTGCCTTCTGCGCCGTAGTTGCCGGTTGTGGCGTATGCCGCCGACTGCCCCGAGGGTACGAAGCGCAGCGAGTAGTTTTCGTAAAGCGTGTCGATGGTCGACGGTTCGCGCAGGCCAAGCCGGTCGGCAAGAGTCCAGCTGTACGACGGCTCTACCACAGGCGGTTTGGCCCACAGTACAGCGGCTCCGAAGGCCAGAGCGGACAATATGATAAGTTTGCGTGGTTTCACACGGCAAAGTTACTAATTTTTGCCCGTACCTGCAAATGTCAGTCGAATATCCCCGTGCTGTCGACTACGACTGTTATGGCTTCTGTGCCCACACTTAGACGGAACTCGCCCCGCTCCACCACCCACTCACCGTCGGGGTTCACAAAGGCAAGCTCGCGCACCGGCAGGCTGAACTCCACCGTGATTTCCTCGCCTGCCTCCAGATGGTGTTTGCTGAATGCCCGCAGACGCCGGTTGTCGGGCGATACCGTGGCCACAAGGTCGCTGCTATACAGCAGCACACTCTCCTTGCCACGCCGGTTGCCGCTGTTGCGCAGTTTCACTCTCAGGAGTATTATGTCGTCGGGGCTGTAGACACTGCGGTCTGCGGTGAGTCCGCTGTATTCGAAGGTGGTGTAGCTCAGGCCATGGCCGAAGGGCCACTGCACCTTTACCGTGGCATCGTAATTGTAAGCTCCCGCCATTGTGGGCACACACTCTCCCTTCTTGTAGTCGTAGGGTATGAAGGCTCCGTGGTGACGCGGATAGCTTATGGGCATGCGCCCGCTGAAATTCTCGTCGCCTGCCAGAAGCATGGCCAGCGCATCGCCGCCGTAGTTGCCCGGCAGCATTATGTTCACTATCGCTGAGGCAAGTGGTTCGATTTCAGGAATCAGGCGCGGACGTCCTTCATTGAGAATCAGCAGCAGAGGCTTGCCTGTGGCCGCCAGACGGCGTACAAGCTCGCGCTGGTTAGCCGACAGATGCAGGTCGTCGGCATTGCCGGGAGTTTCGCAATAACTGGTTTCGCCAACACATGCCATAATCACGTCGGCGGATTCGGCGGCACGGACTGCGCTGTCGAAGTCGGGCTCGTTCTCGCGCCCCCAGTCGTTCCAGTCGTGCTGAGCGTAGGTTACTCCGGGAGCGTATATTATGTATTCATTGCCGAAGCGTTGCCGCATGGCCTGCAGTATGGAGTTGTGTCCGTGTGCGAAATCGTCGGTGAGCTGTCCTTGCCAGGTATATGTCCAGCCGCCGTTGAGGGCACGCATGCTGTCGGCGTTCGGACCGGCAATCAGAATCCTGGAGCCGTGTTTCAGTGGCAGAAGTGTGCCGTTGTTTTTCAGCAGTACCATCGACTCGACAGCGGCGCGTGTGGCGTCGGCGGCAAACTCGCCGCTGCCGAACAGCGGATAGTCGGTCACGCAGGTGTCGGGTGTGTCAAAGAGTCCAAGACGCATTTTCAGGCGCAGCACACGCGCACAGGCGTCGTCGATGCGGCTCACCGGCACGACATTCTCTTCGACAAGTTCTTTGAGCAGTGTGCAGAAGTCGGTAGAGTAGGGTTCCATGGCCATGTCAATGCCGGCGTTGATTGCCAGTGCAATGGCCTCCTTTTTATTGTGGGCCACATATTCGCGGTTCCACAGATTGTCGATATCGGCCCAGTCGGTGACTATTACGCCGTCCCAGTTCAGTTGCTGCTTCAGCCATCGGGTGAGATATCGGGCGTTGGCATGGAAAGGCACGCCGTTGTTGGTGGTGCTGTTGACCATCACCGACAGGGCGCCACCCTCGCAGATGGCCTTGCGGTATGGCTCGAAGTGCTTTTCGCGCATTTCCATCTCGCCAATCGAACTGTGGGTACGGTCGCGCCCGCTTACCGGCGAGCCGTAGCCCATAAAGTGTTTGAGGCATGCGGCTATATGAAAGCGGTCGATATTTCCGGAGTCGGGCCCCTGAAGACCTTCGACGGCAGCTGTACCCATGGTGGCGTTCAGATAAGCGTCCTCGCCGAAGTTTTCGAATACCCTTGGCCACAGTGGGTTGCGACTGAGGTCGACAGTGGGATTGAATGTCCAGGGTACGTCGCATGCGCGGGTTTCGTATGCGGTTATTTCGGCACTGCGGCGAACCAGAGCGGTGTTGAAAGTAGCTGCCATGTTGATGTTGTGCGGCAGTATGGTGGCGCCGAGGGCGTAGTTTGCGCCGTGGTTCATGTCCAGACCGTATATGCAGGGTATGCCGGTGGCTTGTATCGAAGCCTGTTGCAGCTGCGACACAATGCGGTGCCATTGCTGCGGTGTAAGGGCAGTGTCGGCAACGTTTAAAATCGAGCCGACCTTGTGGTGAGCTATTACATCGTCGAGTCGTTCCTGCGGTATGGTCATGTCGGGTCGCTCGTCAGGCTCGAACTTGCCGCCGAGCACACCCAGTGTCAGCTGGGTCATCTGGCCTATTTTTTCTTCAAGGCTCATGCATTGCAGCAGGGCTGCGACACGCATCTCGATATCCGGATTACTAATAGTATTCATTTTGCTTATTTTTTCTGCAAAAATAAGCAAAACGCGTGAGATGCGGTTCACGGATATTATCCTATTCTTTGCAAAATAAAACGACCGGCATCAGGCGATGCCGGTCGTAGAAGTTGAGGTATTATTTCAGCCAGTGGTCGAACCAGCGGAAGAAGAGCCGCTGCCACATCACGGCGTTCTGCGGTTTCAGAATCCAGTGGTTTTCGTCGGGGAATATGACCATTTCGGCGGGGATACCACGGAGTTTGGCCGCGTTAAAGGCCTCCATGCCCTGGCTGGCCAGGATTCGGTAGTCGTATTCGCCGTGGCTGACCATGATGGGAGTATCCCATTTGTCAACGAAGCGATGTGGCGAATTGGCGAAAGTACGCTGAGCGGCAGCGTTGTCTTTCTCCCAGTAAGCGCCGCCCATGTCCCAGTTGGCGAACCACATTTCTTCGGTTTCCAGATACTGTGCCTCCATGTTGAAAATACCGGCGTGAGCCAGCAGCGCAGCAAAGCGCTTGTTATGGTTGCCGGCGAGCCAGTAAACCGAGAAACCGCCGTAACTTGCGCCGCTTGCGCCTATTTTGGCAGCGTTCACGTAGGGCTTTTCTTTCATGTAGTCGACAGCAGCCAGATAGTCTTCCATGTTCTGTCCGGGATAGTCTTTCGAAATCTGGGCGTTCCATTCAGTGCCGAAACCGGGCAGACCGCGGCGGTTGGGGGCTATCATGATATAGCCGTGCGAAGCCATCAGAGCGAAGTTCCAGCGGTAGCTCCAGAACTGGCTTACGG
>CAJUHX010000029.1:17812-23292 GCA_910586455.1 uncultured Muribaculaceae bacterium
CTGGCAGTAAAGTATGGCGGGATACTGCTTGTTGGCGTCGAAGTTCGGGGGCAGTACGGCCCATACAAGCATCTCTTTGCCGTCGGTTGTAGGCACATAGTGGCGCACCACGGTGGGCATGGTCAGCTGGCTGAAAATGGGTCCGTTGACATCGGTAAGGAGCTTTCCGTCGGCACCTTTCTTGTTTATTGTCACTCTGACTATTTCGTTGGGGCGCAGCATGGAGTGGTTCATGGTCACTACGGTCTTGCTGTTGACCGGGCTCAGAGAGGTATAGTCCCATTCGCCGTCGGTCAGGCGGGTAATCTTGCGCGATTTCAGCTCAATGTTGAATACCGGAATAGTGCCTTGATAAGGGGCGGTAAACCACAGTTGCTTGCCGTCGGGGTTCCAGGCGAACTGGTCGATGGTGTAGTCCCAGTCGGCGGTGAGGTCGGTTTTTACGCCGGTAGCCATATCAAGCATCATAAGGCGGTTTTTGTCCGACTCATAGCCGTCGTTCTCCATGCTCAGCCATGCCATTTTTGTGCCGTCGGGCGAGAATGCAGGCATGGTGTCGTAGCCCATCATGCCTTCGGTGAGGTTACGTTCGGAGCCGTCGGCTATATTATATAAGTAGAGGTCGCTGTTTGTGCTCAGGGCATATTCGAGGCCTTTTTTCTTGCGGCAGGTATATACCAGCTGTTTGCCGTCGGGAGTCCATGCAAACGACTCCGGGCCGCCGAAAGGCTTCATGGGCGATTCGAATGGCTGGTCGCCGAGGATGTCCTTGAGATTGTCGACCTTCACGCCGTCGAATGTGCCTACAAGGGGGTGGGGTATTTCGGTTACCCACTCGTCCCAGTGTTTGTACATGAGGTCATCGACCACACGTCCGGTGGCTTTGGGCAGGTCGGGATAAATGTCGGCAGCGTTCTGAGCGTATTTTACGTTGCTGATAAGCACCACCTGCTTTTCGTCGGGCGAAAACAGAAAGCCGCCGATACCTTTGGCCACATCGCTTACCTGGCGGCGTTCAGTGCCGTCGGCGTTCATTACCCACAGCTGCATCTTGCCGTCGGCGTCAGCGCTCATAAAGGCAATCTTGCTGCCTCCGGTCATCCATACGGCACCGCTTTCCGATTGTTCGGTGGCGGTGAGGCGGGTAAGTCCGCTGCCGTCAATGTTCATTACATACAGGTCGTTGTTGGAGCGGTTCTGTTCAAGGTTTTCGTACGAGATGCCGAAAAGCACACGTTTGCCGTCGGGCGAAACCTTCGGGTCGCTTACACGGCCCAGGGCCTCGAGGGCGTCGATGTCGAATAATCCGCTTGCCGAGTGGAATTCGGGAATATCAATCATGGGATTCCCGGTTGTTTCGGCCGTTCCCGCTGCCTGGGCTGCGGTGGCCAGCAGCAGTGCGCCGGCAGTCATAGCAATCTGTTTCATTTTGGTTTATTTAAGAGATTTGATTTCTATACTTCAGAGTCATATGGCATCTTGGCTGTCCTCGGCCAGACTTACGCCGTCGATGTCGGTCAGGCGGGCACACAGGGCAGGGCGGTCGTCGAGCTTGCAGCTTAGAGTCATGGAGCATACATTGTCGAACTGCTGATTCACCACACTCACGTCGGCGCCTTTGGTAAGACGCATCACGTCGTTCATGGCCAGATACGGAAAAGTGAAAGTTACGGTAGCCATTTCGCTGAGTTCAATAATCTCACCGGCCTCGATGGCGTCGCGAGCGGCCTGTCGGTATGCCGCAATCAGGCCGGAGGTGCCGAGCTTGATACCTCCGAAATAGCGTACCACCACAATTACCACATCGGTGAGCCCGAAACTGTTGATTTGGCCAAGAATAGGTTTTCCGGCAGTACCTGAGGGCTCGCCGTTGTCGCTGCTCAGAAAGTCGGTGCGTCCGGCGCCGAGCATATATGCCCAGCATACATGGCGGGCATCGTGGTAGCGGCGACCATATTCGGCTATGACAGCCTTGGCCTCATCGGCGTTGCATGCCGGGTGAGCGAAAGCCAGAAACTTGCTCATCTTTTCCTTAAAGATGGCCTCACATGGTGATTTTAGGGTCAGATAGTTCATCGTTGCCGCAAAATTACAAAAAATCCGGAGCATATTGGCGCATGGTTAATAAAAATTTTCTAAATTTGTTTTTCGGATGCAAAACTAATAAGAATTACGGATGGTTTATAAAACTATGAACCTGTTTCAACGCATATATCATTTTTATGCCGACGGTTTCCGAGGCATGACCGTAGGCCGGACTCTGTGGATTGTAATCATCATCAAACTGGTAGTGATGTTCGCTGTTATACGGCTGTTTTTTATGCCCGATATTCTTGGCGGTTACGACAACGATACAGAGCGGGCAGAGGCAGTGCGCGAACACCTCAGCCAAATCAATAATAGAATTAATATAAAAATCAAAACTATATAACATGGATTTATTAGCAACCGTCAACTGGTCGAGGGCACAGTTCGCTCTTACGGCCATGTACCATTGGCTATTCGTGCCGCTGACCATTGGTCTGGCACTGATAGTGGCCATTATGGAAACAAACTACTACCGCACCCGCGACGAACGATGGAAAGGACTTACAAAGTTCTGGATGGCTCTGTTTGGCATCAACTTCGCCATAGGCGTGGCCACCGGTCTGATTCTTGAATTCGAGTTCGGAACCAACTGGTCGAACTACTCGTGGTTTGTGGGAGATATTTTCGGCGCGCCGCTGGCAATCGAAGGGATATTCGCATTCTTTCTCGAAGCGACTTTTGTTGCCGTGATGTTCTTTGGCTGGAAGAAGGTATCGCCCGGATTCCACCTTGCGTCGACCTGGCTTACAGCGTTCGGAGTGGCCTTGTCGGCATGGTGGATTCTGGTAGCCAACGCGTGGATGCAGTATCCCGTGGGTATGGAATTCGACCCCGACCAGATGCGAAACGTGATGACCGACTTCTCGGCTGTGGCGCTGTCGCCTGTGGCGGTGAACAAATTTTTTCATGCTGTTTTCAGCACCTGGACTCTTGCCGGTGTGTTTGTGGTCGGTGTAAGCGCCTGGCTGCTATGGCGCAAGCGTAATATCGAAGCGGCCAGAATGTCGCTTAAGATTGGTACATGGGTCGGTTTGGCGGGTATAGTCCTTACCCTCTGGACCGGCGACGGTTCGGCTGTGAACGTAGCCAAAGTGCAGCCTATGAAACTTGCTGCCATGGAAGGCCTTTACGACGGTAAAGTGGGTCAGGAACTCGTGGGTTTCGGCTTTGTGAACACCGACAAGAAACCCGGCGACGACCTCCCCGCAATCCATGCCGAAATAAGCATACCTTACGGACTGTCGGTACTCGCCAACCACGACCCCAACAGCTTTGTGCCCGGCATCAACGACCTTATCAAAGGCGTAAGCCTTACTCCTCAGGGCGATACAATCAACACCGTGAGCTATGCCGAACGCATAAGCATGGGCCGTGAAGCCCGTGAGGCTCTTGCCGCATACAGCACCGCCCGCAAATCCGGCGATGAAAGTGCTGCGGCAACCGCTCTGAAAACTCTCCGCGATAACTACAAATACTTTGGTTACGGCTATTTCGACGAACCGGCCGATGCAGTTCCGCCGGTGGCAATCACCTTCTACAGTTTCCGTGTGATGGTAATCACCGGCGGCTACCTGCTGTTGCTGTTTGTGATGCTTATATTTGTATACTATCGCAAGGCCGAGTTTCTTGAGAAACCATGGCTGCACTGGGTGTGCATCATCAGCATACCGCTGGTGTGGATTTGCTCGCAGGCCGGCTGGGTATTGGCCGAAGTTGGCCGGCAGCCATGGACCATCCAGGATCTGCTGCCTGTTCAGGCTGCTGTCAGCGCCATACCCTCGGGCAATGTTGTACTTACATTCTGTCTGTTCGCGCTGCTGTTCACTATGCTGCTGGCAGCCGAAATCAGCATAATGCTGCGATATATCTCACGTAAATCGAAAACAAACATAATGGAATGACCATGGACAATCTCCAATTACTGCAATCATACTGGTGGCTTCTCATAGCCGTGATCGGCGGTCTGCTTGTATTCCTGCTATTTGTGCAGGGCGGACAAACAATGCTCTTCTGCGGTGCCACCCCCGAAGGCCGAAAACTTATGGTCAACAGTCTTGGCCGCAAATGGGAACTCACATTTACCACTCTGGTGCTGTTCGGCGGCGCTTTCTTCGCTTCATTCCCGCTGTTTTACTCCACCAGTTTCGGCGGCGCATACTGGCTGTGGATGCTCATACTGCTCAGTTTTGTGCTGCAGGCCGTGAGCTACGAATACCGTTCGAAACCCGGCAACATCTACGGTCGCAACACCTTCGACGCCTTTCTGCTCTTCAACGGCCTTGTAGGCTGTGTGTTGCTGGGTGTGGCCGTAGGCACCCTGTTTTTCGGCGCCGAATTTACCGTGCAGAAAAGCAATCTGCTTAATCCGGGCAATCCCGTAATCAGCACCTGGGCACCTACCCACGGATTGGAGGCCATAGCCAACTGGCGCTGCCTGCTGTTGGGCTTTATGGTATTCTTTCTGGCTCGTACCCAGGGCGCGTTGTACTTTATCAATAATATCAGCGACACCAAGGACTTCGGTATAAGTCTGCGCAGCCGCGTACTTATCTCCGGCACTATCTTCGCCATACTGTTCATAGGCTTCGTCGCAGTGCTTTTCTGCACCACAGGCCTGCGCCATGTCGACGGCGAATTTGTAAGCGAACCGAACATATACCTTCACAACGCCTTAGATATGTGGCCGCTGGCCGCCATGATTGTGGCCGGTGCCCTGATGGTGTTATTCGGCATATACCGCAGCGCCTTCAGCAGTTCGTACCGCTACGGTATATGGTGGACCGGTATCGGTTCGGTACTCGTGGTTATAGCCCTGCTGCTGCTTGCCGGCTACGCCGATACAGCATACATGCGCAGTGTCATCGACCCCGCAAGTTCGCTTACCATTGCCAATAGTTCAAGTTCGCTTTTCACGCTCAAGACCATGAGCTATGTGAGCATAGGTGTACCTGTGGTTCTGGCTTACATAGTGTATGTGTGGTACAAGATGAACAAGCGCCCCCTTACAGCTGCCGAAGTGAACGCCGACAGCCACAGCTACTAAGAGCCGGTCCGACAAAAATACTATGAGGGTGTTGCAGAACCTGTCGGTAGGAACGTGGTTTTGCAACACCTATTTTTAGCAATTTAGGCCTCAAGCCGTTAGTACGGTTCATAAAAGAAACCATAGGTCATAGTTTTCCATAGAACCAAGGTTTATTGACTCATAATTATTCTGTAAAATAAATATTTACAATTATTATGGTCCTATGGAAAGCTATGGCCTATGGTTTCTTAATTTGCAATGCACCGTGATTTCGGCTTGACCCTAATTTTGCAGATTTTTTGCACATCTTTGCCATTTGGAAAAGCCGGGGCTGATTGACCCCGGGAAGCAAAGTGCGCTTGACCCC
>CAJUHX010000030.1 GCA_910586455.1 uncultured Muribaculaceae bacterium
TTTTTATGCAGATAAACAGCGAACTTCATTCACCCTGGCAACAACAAAGAAGGACGTGTCGTGGGCTACAATAGGTAGTGAAAAATCCAGTCAAAACACGAATTCGGAGCTCTACAAAAATAATTTTGCCGACCAGACTGTAAATGGCAAAGTTTGCGCTGTAGCAACTGTCGATGATTTCATGGCATTGAAGAACGCAACCGAGCAGGGTTACGGTGTACTTTATGGCGACGGAGCTACCGAGGTTCAGGACGACCTTAACAAGGCATACGGTTATCAGCGTAATGTAAATGGAGATGCAGACTCGCAATATGGTATGCGCGGTTGTTTTGCGTACGTTGCCAAGGAAGGTGACGCACTACGTGGTTACCATGTTTTCTTCCCTATCGGTGCATCGGGCTACGGGCATCGTAAGCATAGCACATCTCGCGGACTTGGAACCGAAAGCGTTGATGGAACGCTAAGGTACTCATGTGGACGTACAGCGCAAAATACATCAGCAGCTATGCCTCTGTTCTTCGACTTGTATATGCGCCCGGGTGCTATTTACTGGGCTAAGCGGGTTGGAACGACTACTAATGCTAATACCGGCAAACCCGAACCGGCGGTTGCTCTGGATATCAATTATTTTACGTTTGACTTCAATTATCTGCCGCCTACCAATATTTTTCAGAAGGTTGATCCGACAATCTATGATCAGACACTAATTGATTTCCAGAATTCCGATGCCTGTTTCGTACGCTGCGTAGACCGTTAGAGATGAATTTGAAAAAGTTAATCTTCATATTAATAGGCATGGCCGGTTCGCTTGCCCTTTGCGGGCGCGAACTGGCTTTGCCGTCTATACCTTCCGAGTTGCGTACGGCGCCGCTGAGGGCCGCATGGCTGCTGGAACACTTCTGGGACAATATGGATTTCAACGACTCCGCAGCTGTGGCAGACCGCGAGTTTATGGGCCGGAATTTCGCCGACTTCATGTCGGTGATGCCCGTGGCCGACAGCTGTGCGCGCCGTCGGGCGGTCGAGGTCGTGGTGCGCCGGGCCGCCGTGAGCAGCTTCGCCGCCAACGAGCTGTCGCTCCTCACCGAAGGCTACCTGCTCGACCGCCGTTCGCCGGTAGCCGACGACGAGCTGTACCTGCTATTTGCCGACGCTATGCTGGCTGCCGACTATCCGCGCCGCGAAGCAATTGAGTTTATGCGCCGCATGACCGCGCAGTGCCGCCCGGGCACAGAGGCTCCGGACTTTGAATTCACTGCCCGCGATGGACGCAATGGCCGTCTGAGCGATTACCGCGGCCGGCAGGTGTTGCTGCTTTTTTACAGTCCGGACTGCAACGAATGTCGGGCAGAGATTGCGCAGCTGAAGGCCGACACAACTCTGACTGCAGCCATAGCGTCGGGGCAGACCGTGGTGCTGGCCGTATACGGCGGCTCGGACGAGCAGATATGGCGAGCCGGTCAAATCCTGCCCCCCGAATGGATTGACGCCCTCTCGCCGGACATCGACGAACTTTATCCAATTGGCGCCCTGCCGCGTCAGTTCCATATCACACCCCAAGGCATATTGGAGTAACACTGTGTATCCCCCGTCGTCCCGACTGGGGTGCCTCCACCAAGGTTGTGGCCCCGCGTGTGTGTTCGCCCGTCGGGACGACGGGCGGGTACAAGCAAAGTGATTACCACGCCGTGCCGGATAAAATATATTGGTAGAAATGTAATTTTTACCTTTTTTATGCGTCATATAAAGGTAAACATTATTATAATATGGATTCTATAATCAAAGCAGAACACATTACCAAGGCTTTTACCAATCACACCGCTCTCGACGATGTATCGCTCGAAGTGCCGCGCGGAAAAGTCTACGGACTGCTTGGCCCTAACGGAGCAGGCAAGACAACTCTGATTCGAATAATCAATCATATCACCGCCCCCGACAGCGGTACAGTACTGTTTAATGGTCATCAGCTCACAGCCGCCGATGTGGTGAATATTGGCTATCTGCCAGAGGAACGCGGTCTGTACAAAAAAATGAAGGTTGGCGAGCAGGCCCTGTTCTTCGCCCGCCTGAAGGGGCTGAGCAAGCACGATGCCGAGCAGGCCCTGCGCCGGTGGTTCGAACGCCTGGAGATTTCCGACTGGTGGGATAAGAAGGTGGAAGAACTGTCGAAAGGTATGGCCCAGAAGGTACAGTTCATAGTCACGGTGCTTCATAAGCCCGAACTGCTAATATTCGACGAGCCATTCTCGGGCTTCGACCCCATTAACGCCAATGTACTCAAACGCGAGATTCTCAAACTGCGCGACGAAGGCGCAACCGTGATATTCTCGACCCACAACATGTCGAGTGTCGAAGAACTGTGCGACTCCATAACCCTTATCAACAAGAGCCACGACATACTCAGTGGCAGCGTGGCCGAGCTGCGTCGCCGCTTCAGCGACAACAGTATGGAGATGCGCTTCCGCGGCGACTTCGCCTCGCTGCAGGCCGCCCTCGGCTCAGAGGTGGCATCGGTGGAAGCTCTGCCCCCCGACCGCGACGGAAACCTCGGCGCCAAACTGCGCCTGAACACCTCCGACGATATGCGCCGGGTGATTTCGCTGGCCAACAGTGCGATAGAACTGCGCGGGTTCAACGAACTCCTGCCGTCGATGGACGATATATTTATCAAAACCGTAGAAGCATCTAACACCAAGCAGCAATGAATTCACCGCTCTCAATTATAGTATCGCGCGAATATCTCGAGCGCGTAAAGCGAAAAAGCTTTATAATCACCACTATACTTATGCCCCTGTTTATGCTGGGCCTCATGGTGGTGCCGGCTCTGATAGCCATGGTATCAACCCCCGACGAACAGCGTATAGCCGTAATCGACAACAGCGGACTGCTGGCCGCACGCCTGCAGAACAGCAGCGAGGTGAGCTTTACAGCCGTTGACTCAGACCTCGACGCCGCCAAGGCCGACGAACAATACTACGGCGTGCTCGAAATAGGGCGCGACGTGGTCGACAATCCGTCGGACGTGCGGCTCTACACCCACGGCCCCGCCTCGATGATGGTAGAGCAGTTTATCAGCGGACAGCTTGAGTCGGGCATAGAGTCGATACGCCTCGGACGCTACAACATCGACAATCTGGAGCAGATACTCAACAGTGTGCATGCCAAAGTGGCACTCAGCACCATGCGCATCGACAAGGCCGACGAAGAAACCTCGTCGGGTCTGAGCTACGGCATGGGCCTTGCGATGGCATTCATACTCTACATGATTATTCTGATGTACGGCCAGATGGTAATGACCTCGATTATAGAGGAAAAGAACAACCGTGTGCTCGAGATAGTGGTTTCGTCGGTGAAGCCGTCGGTGCTTATGGCCGGCAAAATTATCGGCGTAGGACTTGTGGCGCTGACACAGATACTTATCTGGGCCGCGATAGTATTGTCGTTTACTGTATGGGCCATGCCGGCAATAATCGGTTCATTGTCCGGTGTAGACTCCGACTTTGCCGGAGTGCTGTCGCAGCTTGGCGATGCCGGCTATGTGGCAATGCTGTTCGTGTATATGATACTGTTTCTGGTGGGCGGTTATCTGTTCTATTCGTCGATATATGCGGCCATAGGTTCGGCGGTCGACAACATACAGGATGCCAGCCAGCTGCAGATGGTGGCCGTGCTGCCCATAATCATAGGCTTTGTGCTGGCGCCGTCGGTAATCAACAACCCGTCGTCGGGGGCGGCCTTCTGGGGCTCGATTGTGCCCTTTACCTCTCCCATGGTGATGATGGCCCGCATACCTTTCGGCATACCGCTGTGGGAGATACTGGTGTCGCTGGTGCTGCTATATGCCTCGTCGGTGGCTCTGATATGGCTTGCCGCCAAAATCTACCGCGTAGGCATATTCATGTACGGCAAGAAACCCACCTTCGGCGAACTCCTTCGCTGGGCCCGCTATAAGTAAGCCGCGGGAGTGGAGGCATTCATGCCTCCACTCCCCGAATGCTGTTAATAATAATAAAAACGTAAAAAAAGAGTCTTGAAAATCGTTTAAACCTGCGGACGCACTTTCGTGTATCGAAAAAAAATCGTAACTTTGCACGCTTAATCCGGATATAAGAGATATGAGACAACTAAAGATTACAAAATCAATTACAAACCGTGAGAGCGCTTCGCTCGACAAATATCTGCAGGAAATCGGCCGCGAAGAGCTGATTTCGGTAGAAGAGGAAGTAGAGCTGGCACAACGTATCAAGCAGGATGACCAGGAAGCGCTCGAAAAACTCACAAGGGCAAATCTGCGCTTCGTAGTGTCGGTGGCCAAGCAGTACCAGAACCAGGGTCTTGCGCTTCCCGACCTTATCAACGAAGGAAATCTTGGTCTGATAAAGGCCGCCCGTAAATTTGATGAAACACGCGGTTTCAAATTTATCTCATACGCCGTATGGTGGATTCGCCAGTCGATTCTGCAGGCTCTGGCCGAGCAGTCGCGTATTGTGCGTCTGCCGCTTAACCAGGTTGGCTCGCTGAACAAGATCGGCAAGGCTCTGTCGAAATTCGAGCAGGAAAACGAACGCCGCCCGTCGGCCGAGGAACTTGCCGAATCGCTGGGTGTGCCTGAAGACAAAATCGCCGACACCCTGAAAGTTTCGGGTCGCCACATATCGGTAGACGCGCCTTTTGTGGAAGGCGAGGACAACAGTCTGCTCGACGTGCTTACCAACGACGATTCGCCCATGGCCGACGCCACTCTCAACCAGGAGTCGCTCTCCAACGAAGTTGAGCGAGCCCTGCGCCAGCTGCACGAGCGCGAACGCGAGATTCTGAAGATGTTCTTCGGCATCGGTTGTCAGGAAATGACCCTGGAGGAAATCGGCGCCAAGTTCGACCTCACCCGCGAGCGTGTGCGTCAGATTAAAGAGAAAGCCATCCGCCGTCTGAAAGGTCAGCGCAGCCGTCTGCTCAAGAGCTATCTCGGCTCGTAATCAGCCACACATACGGATAAAAAAATTGATAGCGCCCCTGATTGTGAATCAGGAGCGCTAATTTATTTTGTGGTTGTGACGTTAAAAGTTGATGCCGATTTTTATGGTGGCCATGTGCAGGTCGGAGTGGGTTACGATGGCATCAGGATTGTCGCGATGCTGAATAAAGCTGTAGCCGATACTCATGTATGAACTGAACTTGGCCGTGCGGGCAAAGTTTATGCCCAGGCCGCTATAGGCATACGCGCCGGTAGACTGCTGATTGTTCTCCATATAGTTGAAGCCCACGCCGCCTTTGAGGTCGAGAAACAGCAGACGTGGAAGGGTATGGAAGTCAGTTGCAATCCGTACATATACCGGAAAAGTGCGGCATGAGTTCGACACCATGATGTCGGCTCCTGTTCCGATGCCTGCGAATTTGAGCCAGCGGTAGCGGATGCCGAACGACAGGTTGAAGTCGAACGACGACATGTCGTTGCCGCTGAGGTCGACCGAGCCGCCTGTTTCAGCACCCCATGCAAACCGGGGCCGTGTGTGCATGGCCGCATCCGGTGTTTCGGCAGCCCGTGCCGGCAGTATGGCACACAGCATCAGTATCAGAAATAGCAGTTTTTTCATTTTAGGTGGAAGTCAGGCTTGTGTGAGTACCAGGCAACTCCAGGGGTCGCCTTCGGGCGATACGGTGCGTGCCGCCTCAGTGAGGCCGTAGGGCGCGGCAGCCTCGAGTACAACGGAGATGTCGTGCTCGTAGAATCCGCTGAGCAGCATCATGCCTCCGGGGCGCAGTCGCTCGGCGTAGGCGGCTATGTCGGCGGTTATTACATTGCGGTTGATGTTGGCCACGAATACATCGGCCGGAGCTACGTCGGCCAGTGCCGAGGCGTCGCTGTTGATGAGTTTGATATGCTGCTGAGAGTTCAGAGCTATGTTGTCGACAGCGTTAGCATATGCAAAGCTGTCGATTTCTATGCCTGTCACAGGCGTCGCGCCGCGCATGGCGGCCAAAATGGCCAGGATGCCGGTGCCGGTACCCATGTCGATAAGACTTTTGCCTTTGAGGTCCATCTGAAGCAGGTGAGTGAGTATCAGGGTGGTGGTGGCGTGGTGGCCGGTGCCGAAGGCCATCTTTGGGTCGATTACGATGTCGTATTCGGCCCGGGGCACATCGGAGTGAAACGAACTATGTACCACACAGCGCCCGGCAATTACTATGGGCTTGAAGTAGTTGCGTTCCCACTCCTGGTTCCAGTCGCGGCCTTCGATGAGCTTGTGGCTGACTGCGGCCACCGGCCCGAGCGGAAAGTCGGCCAAAACACGTTCGACGGCTTCAGCCGAGAACAGGGCGGAAGGCACATAGGCTGTCAGGCCCGAAGCGTCGGGAACAAAACTTTCGTAAGCCTCGTCGGCGAGCATGCCGGCCAGCAGGTCGGTGGCGTCTTCCGAGGCGTTGTCTATATCAATTCGCAGTTCGTAGTAATCGTTCATAGTGGTGCTAATTTGCCACAAAATTAACGAAAAAAAACGAAACTATGTCTATTTTTCGGAAAAAATAGGCTTGATTCGGCGGTATATCTTAATGGCTAAAACGGCATAGTCGATAAAGCTCAGGGTGCCGAACAGCATGCGTGCGTTGCGCATCGAAATGAGCTTATTCTCGTTTTTGATGCTGCGGGCAGTATCGGCGAGCCGTGTTTTCTGAGCTTCGATACGTGCCTGTGTCCGCACACGCTGATATACCAGCTGGTCGAAGTCGTAGCCTCTCCAATTATTGTTTTTGGCGGATTCGTTCATTTTTCAGGCTTGGGTGCTAACAGCCGCGACAGATAGCGGCATATCGGGTTGAGAATAAGTTGACGCTTGAAAATAATTATCACCAGTACCAGCACTATGTAGAAACATGCCACCCACAGATATGCGAAGTGCTCGGCTATGGTGGTGGCCAGCAGGTGGCCAATGCCAATGGTGATGAAAAACAGCGCCATAGAGCCGAATATAATCAGCAGTGCGCCGTACACGATTGCGGTGCCGAGCAGGGTGAGTTTCTCGGTAGTGGTGAGGCGCGCGCTTTCGAGGTGCAGTAAGGTGAATCTGCGCAGGGTAGCGTAGATGCGTTTGAGTGATTCGTTTGTGGTTCTGTCGCTCATAATGCTTGGTGATGAATTAAAAGGGGGCCGCGGATTCGCCGCCATGGCAATTCCGCGGCCCTTCCCGGTTGTAATCTATTGTTTGCCTTCTTCGATTTCGGTGGCAATCATTTCAACGAAATCGTCGAGCTTAGTCGAGGGCAGGATGCCCTTTTTACGAAGGAGGGTCTTGATTCTGAAGCGAAGGTCTTCACCGCTTTCAGGAGTAAGCAGGACTGCGATGGCTGCGCCGGCCACAGCTCCGCCCAGAAATGTCAGCAGGCCTTTCATCTGGTAGCTTCTTTGATGTCGGCCTCAAGCTGGTCGGCGAGTTGTTCGATTTTGCTCTTTTTCAGACTCGGACAACGCTCCTTGATGAAGTCGGTGATGTCTTCGCGGGTTTTGCTGCCCGACTGGGGTGCGAGAAGAAGGGCGGCTGCTGCGCCTACGAGTGCGCCTCCAAGGGCTGCGGCTACTAAATTGAGAGTTTTCATACTGTGTTTGTATTTTATAGTTAGTGATGTGGCGATTAACGCTGTTGAAGTTATAACAACACAGTTATGAAATAGTTCGGCTATTATTGCATTTTTTTATTATAACACAGGGCCGCATGTTGTGCGGCCCTGTGTCATGTTGAGTCTTGGCAGTCAGTTGTTTCAGTCGTTGAGCGGCACTGCGTAGTATGCCTGCTGTCCGTCGGGATATATGCCCGATATGAACATGACCTTGTCGCGCGAGTCGCTCTGGCGTATGGCCTTGTAGAGCTTGGTTACGGTGTCGGCCTTGTCGATTCGCTGTCCGTTGATCATCAGGATGATAAAGTTTTTCTTCATGCCGGCTTCGGCAAAGCGGCCGTCGGGGTCGACCGATTTCACGGTCACGCCGTGGCTGAGTCCGAGGCTCTTGAGCATGGTTTCGTCGGCATCGGCCATTTCGGCACCAAGCGACTCGGGGGTGTCGGGACGGGTCACGGCGGTGTTTCCGTGGTTATTGCGCAGGGTTACGGTGGAAACATTGCGTTTGCCGTTGCGTATGTAGGTCACTGTCACCTTGCTGCCGGGGCTGAATTTAGTTATGGCTTCCTGCAGCTGAGCGGTAGAGAGGGTGGGGTAGTTGTCGAGGGCAATAATGATATCGCCTTTCTGCAGCTTGGCTTCTGCAGCAGCCGAGCGCTCCTGTACTTCGGCCACATAGATGCCGGAGTTGGTGCCCTTGATTTCCTTTTCTTTTACCAGCTCGGGTGTGAGTTCCATGAACGATATTCCCAGATAAGCGCGCTGTACGGCGCCGAACTGTTTGAGGTCGGAAACCACCTTCTGCACTATGGAAGTTGGAATGGCAAACGAGCAGCCGGCGTAGTTGCCGGTCGAGGAGTATATGGCTGCGTTTATGCCCACCAGTTCACCTTTGAGGTTCACCAGAGCGCCGCCCGAGTTGCCCGAGTTGACAGCGGCGTCGGTCTGGATATACGATTCGATGCCTCGGGCCCCCTGACCGAACTGAGCCGAGATATTGCGAGCCTTGGCGCTTACGATGCCGGCGGTGACGGTGCTGGTGAATCCGAATGGGTTGCCTACTGCGAGTACCCATTCGCCTACAAGCAGGTTCTCACTGTCACCTAACGGAATCACGTGGAGATCGTCGGGAGCATCTATTTTAATCAGAGCCAGGTCGGTGACCTCGTCGGTGCCTATTACCTCGGCGGAGTAGTTGCGGTTGTCGTTCAGAGTTACTTCGAGGCGCTCGGCGTCGGCAATCACGTGATTGTTGGTGACAATGTAGCCGTCGCCACTTATGATTACACCCGAGCCAAGACCAATCTGACGCTGTTCGGCCTTGGGCTGCTCCTGCTGCTGCCGGCGGCCTCCGCGTGGCGAGCCGAAGAAGAATTCAAAGAAAGGATCATCGACAAACGGGTCGTAACCGCCGCGGTTGCCATAGCTCTGACGTGGCGTTGCATAGCTTTTTACGCTAACGACACCGTTGACGGTTTCGGCCGCGGTGTTGGTGAAATCATCCTGATATATCACGCGTCCGGTATGATGGCGTTCGCGCTTCTCATTGTTGTTGCTGCCACTGTTATCCTGGGCTGCCATGGAGCATGCCGACAGCAGCATTGCTGAGGAGATGATTACTGACAGAATTTTCATAGTGTATGAAACTTATTAGAGGATTGAATTTATAAATTTACTGCAAATATATAGTATAGAAGCGAATTACGGACGAATCAGGTAGTAACTTTAGTAAAAATTGGCATGAAATATGTGTATTGTTAACGCTCAATGGCATAATGTTAAATGTTAAATAGTAAATGTTAAATTAACAAATAAGCTCTAAAACCGTTAAAAATTTGCTCGAAAGGCTAAGAGTTTGTACCTTTGTAATATGAAGCCCCGTGGAATACATACTATAATATATATGGCGGCAATGCTGTTGTTGCTGGCATCGTGCGGCAGCAGTCGCAAGGCGACCGTTGTGCGGCCCTCGGACAGCGACATAGTCCTCTCCGAGCGCAATAAACCTGGGCGCCACAACGGCGATCCCATATTCGATGTCGACAGCCGTCTGGCGGAAAAGATTGTGAACACGGCCCGCAAATGGCTCGGTACTCCCTACCGCTACGGAGGCAAAGACCGCAAGGGCACCGACTGCAGCGGTATGACCATGAGCGTGTTCGGCGAAGTCGCCGGAGTGGCGTTGCCACGTAATTCCGCTGCCCAGTACGAATATTGTGTAAGCATAGGCCACGAAGATCTGCAGCCCGGCGATCTGGTTTTCTTCTGCGGTAAAAGAGGCGGACCGGTCAATCATGTTGGACTTTATGTAGGCGAGCGGCGTATGATTCATGCATCATCATCGCGCGGAGTAGTCGAAAGTAGCCTTGACGAACGCTATTGGCTAACACACTATTACGGCTCGGGCCGTGTCAATGCCGTAACATACGCAATGACCGGCGGCAAATCAAAGCGTAAATCAAGCAAGAAATCCGCCATGCCTGAAGAACCTGTTGAAGCAGAGCCGCAGCCGGTGGACTATGCCAAAGCCGAAAACAAGCCGGAACGGAACGATGCCGGAGAGCTGCCCCCTTCTGTTGCCGCGGCGCCAGCCATAGCCGAAGCGCTTGAAAATCCGGAGCCGGCCAAAGACGAAACACCCACTGCCGATGAAATCAGCGATGAGGTAAAAGCCGCGTTCGGCTTCTGACCGTTGTCGGCAGCTCCTTTTGAGTTAGCGGAAAAATTTGTAACTTTGCGCCGTGAAACGTACTGCGCTGATACTTGTGCTGCTTTTCCTGGGGACCCTCCTGCTCCGGGCCGACGGGATGCGTTATATCCGGGGTGTGGTGCGCGATTCGGTTAGCGATGAACCTCTGAGCCATGCGTCGGTGATTGTTGACAAAAGCAGCAGGGGGGCTGTCACCGACAATGACGGCATTTTCGAAATGTCAATTCCGGCCAAGGCAAAGTTCATGACAGTCAGTTGTCTGGGTTATGAAAAAAAGACGGTGGCGGTAAACAAAAGTGCGCTTAATCTTTATGCGGTATACCTGTCGCCAAAATCCGAAATGCTCGGTGAGGTAAAAGTGGAACGCGCCGCTTACAGCAAAAAAAACAATCCGGCTGTAGACTTTGTACGACGCCTCAAAGAGCGCGGACATCTTACTGACCCACGACGCAAACCGTATTATAATTACCGCAAATATCAGCGTATTACAATAGCTCTTAATGAGTTCGATTCGGTGAAATATGCACCGTTGCTGCGCAAGTTCCCGTTTCTGATTCAGAATGTAGATACATCTGAGGTTTCGGGCAAGCCGATTCTGAATCTGTCGGTAAAAGAGAGTCTGAACGATGTGCATTACCGCCGCGATCCGGAGGCTGAACGAGAGGTGCCGATTGGCTTTCGCAGTGAGGGTATCGACGAGATAACTGACGCCAAGTCGATGCAGGTGTTTCTTGAAGATGCTCTGCGAGAAATTGACCTGTACGACAACGATGTGAACATACTGAAGAATCGCTTTGTGAGTCCGCTGAGCAAAATCGGCCCTGATTTCTACCGCTATTATCTTACGGACACAGTGGCAATCGACGGGCAAGACTGTATCACACTGGCGTTTTATCCGCGCAACAAGTCCATGTTCGGGTTCAACGGACATGTGTACGTGCCTGTGGGCGACAGCACCATGTCTATACGCAGGGTCGACTTGACAGTGCCCTCCGACATCAATCTGAACTTTGTCGAGAAGCTCTATATCAGTCAGAACTTCAGTTGCGGAGCTGACGGCAGCCGCCTGATAGAATCGGACGACATGACCATGGAACTGCGTGCTGTACCCGGTACCCCCGGAGTGTATGTGCGGCGCCGTCTGGCTTATGCAGACCATAATTTTGAGGCTGTGGACGATAGTCTGTATCGTATATCCGTGACCGCCGACAGTCGCACTCTGAGGCGCGACAGCCTCTTCTGGGAGCAGGCGCGCCTCACAGCCATGCCGCAGGCCGAAAACGGAGTAGGGAAGCTTATGCAACGCCTGCGCAAGGTGCCGTTGTACTACTGGGGCGAGAAATTTCTCAAAATAATGGTGTCGGGCTACGTAAACACAGGCAGGGACAGCAAGTTCGACTATGGCCCCGTAAACACATCGGTAAGTTACAATACCGCCGAGGGTGTGCGTCTGAGGGCAGGCGGCATGACTACGGCCAATCTAAGCCGACGCTGGTTCGGGCGCGGATATGTGGCCTACGGCTTCCGCGACCACAAGTGGAAGTACCGTGCCGAGGCAGAGTACTCTTTCCGCGACAAGGAATATCATTCGCGCGAGTTTCCGGTGCAGTCGTTGCGCCTTACACATCTGTATGACCTCGACCAGATTGGCCAGCACTATCTTTATACCAATGCCGACAATATGTTTCTGTCGCTCAAGCGCATGAGCGATACCCGTGTGACATATCACCGTGTGACATCGCTTGACTGGACCTGCGAGCTGGCCAACAATTTCAGTTTTGTTCTTGGCCTGAAACACGAGCGCCAGGAGGCCACGCGCTGGCTGCCTTTTGTCGACGGCTACGGCAACGGATTCGGGCACTACAACGAAAGCAGTGTCAGCCTGCAGTTGCGCTATGCGCCCGGCGAAAAGTTTTATCAGACCAAGACCCACCGTATACCGGTAAATCTCGACGCGCCTGTATTTCAACTCACCCATACACTGGCGTTCAAAGGCGTTGCCGGAAGCAGTTTCGACATAAACAAAACCGAACTGAGTGTTGGCAAACGGTTCTGGCTTTCGGCCTTCGGCTATATCGATGCTATAATCAGCGGAGGACATGTATGGAGTCGGTCGCCCTATCTCAACCTGCTGATACCCAATGCAAACTTGTCGTACACTATACAGCCTGAGAGTTTCGCCCTGATGAATCCGATGGAATTTATCAACGACAGTTATGCGCAGTGGGACCTTACATACTGGGCCAACGGTCTTCTGTTCAATCAGATACCATTTATCAAGAAAGCCAAACTGCGCGAGGTGGTAAGTTTTCGCGGGCTTTATGGCCACCTGAGCCGCCGCAACAATCCGCAGTACAACCCGGAGCTTTTCCGCTTCCCCCCAGATGCCGATACCCGCCCCATGGACCACGGCCCTTATATGGAAATATCGGCGGGCATCGACAATATACTCCGCTGTCTGCGCCTGGACTATGTATGGCGTCTGACTTACCGACGCACCTCTTATCCTGTCGACCACAGCGGCTTGCGTCTGGCATTGCATTTTACATTCTGAAAGTTCTTGTGTCCTGTTTTGCTTTTTTAATACACTCTTCACGGCAGACGCATCGAATGATACATAGGAGTTAAAACATGATTTATGAATAAGTGGCAGAAAATAATTGGAGTAATAGCCTTTGGAGCGATTGGCATTTGTTTTGGATGTACTCGTTCCATAGATTACACTGATGGCGAAAGAATTGTGTATTCCGATTTGCCAAAAGAAGTTCAGGATACTTTGACATGGTGGGGAGAGCATACAATAATTTCAGTCGGTGATACTGTCGGTGTTGAACTGCCGGATATAATCTGTTATAAGTCTGATTATTCATTTCTATGCTCAACTTTTGGCCCTTGGATTACATCGCGCAGAATAAAGCGCAATTCAGACGGAAGAGAGTGGTATTTTTCAGGGAATATAAACATCCCGACACCAATTGTTGCGATTGGTGACACAATATATATTCCTTCGGAATACAATCTTGTTGATTGTACGGGTGTTGACAGTAATGCAATTTTTATACGGCAGATACTTAGATAACCTTAACTGATATGTGTATACGTTCATGGTTCATATCTGAGCAAGGCTTGGGTATGTGTGTCTGAGGCTACTCCGTCGCGGACAGAAAGTGTCGTTATAAATGTGGTATGTTCATATTTCGATTATATTGGGTATATTAAGATTCGTATAGTCATCATTCATTATCGCTCCATTGGAGAAGATGATGCCGTTTTGTTCTGTAACTCCATGCTGTCGGTGAATGTGGCCGAACAGATGTGCTTTCGGGTGAATATTCATTATATGTTCAAGAAGCGTTTCTGAACCATAATGTATTAGCTCGCCGTTAATACTATCATCAAGGTCGAGGATTCCGGACGGAGGTGTATGAGTTATCAACACATCGGTGTCTTCCGGTATAAGGGCATAATTCCGATACTGTTTTGCGAATATACAATCCCTGTTAAACATCGGAACCCCATGAAACTTGATGCCATCTATCTCGACACCCGAATTACATAAATAATGCACGTTGTTGTCGAGTCCGTCAATTTTAGCCTCATAAAGACATTCATCGTGATTACCGCAGATGAATACCTTGTGCTTATATGGCAAGTCGCAGAACCAATTGAGGAAATCCAACGCCTCACGTTCTTCACCGACCATGCAGAAGTCGCCCGAATGAACCACGATATCTGCCTCCGGCAATTCAGATAGCCGGTGATGCGCATTGTGAGTGTCAGAAATATGTAGAATTTTCATGTGTCAATCCAATTGTGCTGCAAAGTTAATAAATCCCACTGACAAAACATGGCAGTAAGCAATAGATGTGTTGTAAAACATATTATTATGAGAAACCGCCGATGGAAATTTTTTCTCTCGATACTATCTCGCTCCATGGGTGGCAATACACTTTTTAATTTTGCTTTATCAAATTAAATTTGTACCTTTGTGTGTTTAAAGCGCTCTTTTCGAAAGGAAAGGGTGCGGTATATGTTTTTAACAATTGAAAATACAGATGCTTAAAAGGTTTTTTATAGCCGTTTGCGGTACTATTACAGGCTTGTGGATTTCGGGTATTTTTCTCGTGCTGATACTGCTGATGGTGGCCGGCGCTCAATTCTCCGTCAAGATGTCGTCTGTCAACGATAACTCAATTCTTTATCTCGACCTCAGCGGTGAAGTGATTGAACACAGCCATAATACCGATGTGCTGACAATATTGCAGGAAGGCACAGAACAGGCCCCGGTATTTATCGACATACTGAACTCGGTGCGCCGTGCCGCGAACGACTCTAAAATCAAGGCAATATACATAAACGCCGGCGGAGCCGGTATCGGCGTGGCCAAACTCGAAGAGCTTTTAGGCGAACTGCGCGAGTTCAAGAAGAGCGGTAAAAAGATTTATGCCTATGCCGACAACTATAGCCAGAGCGATTATCTGCTGGCTTCGGTGGCCGATAATGTATATCTCAATCCGGTGGGTATGCTCGATGTGCACGGTGTTGGCTCAACTTATCCGTTCTTTACCGGTCTGCTCGATAAACTGGGCATAAAGGTTCAGGTAATCAAGGTGGGCAGTTTCAAGAGTGCTGTAGAACCTTACATACTCAAGGAAATGAGCGATTCGGCGCGCCTGCAGACTCGCCAGTTCGTAGATACAATCTGGAATTTCTACTCCGGTGCTGTGGCACAGAACCGCAGTGTTGAGCCCGCTGAGGTAAATGTATGGGCCGACAGCCTGATTATGACCTGGAAAGCTGAAAATGTTCTTGCCGCCAAGGCTGTAACCGCATTGAAATACCGCCGGGAGGTAGAAGCCGAACTGCGTTCTACCTGCGGCAAGACTGCCGATGATGACCTTCCGCTCGTTACACCTGCTGAATATATGGCCTTCTATACCAATGAATATGCCGGAGCCGATGCCGACCATGTGGCGGTACTCTTTGCCGAAGGCGATATCGTAGACAGCGGCAAGGGTGGTATCGTAGGCGAAACCATGGTGCCCGAGATTCTGCGTCTGGCCGACGACAATCATGTAAAAGGCTTGGTGATGCGCGTAAATTCGGGCGGTGGCAGCGCTTTCGCATCCGAGCAGATATGGGAGGCTATCGAGTACTTCAAATCAAAAAACAAGCCGGTATATGTGTCGATGGGCGATTACGCCGCGTCGGGCGGTTATTATATAAGCTGCGGTGCCAACCGTATATATGCCGATCGGACCACGCTGACAGGTTCAATCGGTGTGTTCGGCATGATACCCGATTTTAGCGGACTCGTTACCGACAAGCTCGGTGTGAACTTCTCGAGTGTAGGTTCCGGCCCTAACGCCGGATTTGTGTCGGTTATGAAGGCGCTTACTCCCGAGCAGCGCAATGCAATGCAGAATTTTGTCGAGAACACTTATTCGGTGTTTGTCGGACGTGTGTCGGAAGGCCGAGGTATTGACGAGGCCGAAGTGCGCCGTATAGCCGAGGGCCGTGTATGGGTCGGCGGCAAAGCTGTGGAGCTGAAACTGGTAGATGAAATCGGCGGTCTGCAGCAGGCACTTGCCGCAATGCTCAAGGAGTGTCGCCTCGACCGTTACGAATATCGTCTTTATCCTCAGGTCGAGGAGGACTTCTGGCAGAAACTCGTACGTCAGAGCGGTAATCTGGAGGCACTTCAGCAGGGCTCGTTGCGCTTTGATGCAGAGAGTCTGCGGGCCATTATGCTCGTCGACCGTCTGAAAAACCAGAATCCCGTACAGGCCCGGATGCCTGAAGTGGAAGTAAACCTGTAACAACGCATAGAAAAAGCCCGGCGCTGAAAATAGAATGAAATTACGAAGAGTCTACGCTAACTTTGTGCTGCTGCCCGCATCGAAAATATACGGGCTGGTAACCTGGATGCGCAATAAACTCTTCGACTGGAATATTCTCAAACAGCATACATTCGGCGTTCCGGTTGTAGTGGTGGGCAATCTGGTGGCCGGCGGCAGCGGCAAGACACCCCACACCGAGTATCTGGTCGACGGCCTTCGCCACAGTTATCACCTCGCAGTGCTGTCGCGCGGCTATAAGCGCAGTACCAAGGGTTTTGTAATGGCAAGTGCCCACTCCACTCCGCGAGATATAGGCGATGAACCCTACCAGATGTATCATAAATTCGGAGGACAGGTGCCGGTGTTTGTGTGCGAAGACAGGGTGCGCGGCATCAACGAATTGCTTAAGGTGGATTCCGATGTCGACCTGGTGATACTCGACGATGCCTTCCAGCACCGCTATGTCAAGCCTACCGTGTCGGTGCTTATCACCGAGTTCGCCAAGCCTGTGTACTCCGATAAGCTCTTGCCCTACGGACGTCTGCGCGAAAGCGTGCGCGGACTGTACCGTGCCGATGTAGTAGTGGTTTCGAAATGTTCCGATGCCATTAAGCCGGTCGACTGCCGCATACTCAAGAACAACCTGAACTTGTATCCGCCGCCCTCGCAATATTTGTTTTTCTCGCGTTACAACTACTGTCCGCTGAAGCCCCTCTTCCCGGCCGAAGTCACCGGAATACCACATCTGGAGTGGCTTGAGCCCGACGACGCGGTGCTTATACTCAGCGGCATTGGTAATCCCAGACCGTTTGTTCGCCAGATAAAGAGTTACAGGGCCAAAGTGAAGATAAACGTATATCCCGACCATCATAACTATACCCGCAAGGATATCGACAACATCCGTCGCCGCTACGAGTCGCTGCGTGGCAAGCGCCGTCTGATTATAACAACCGAGAAAGACGCTGTGCGCCTGTCGACCAATCCGTATTTCCCGCACGAACTCAAAGCCGTGACATACTATCTGCCAATAGAAGTGGACTTTCTGCGGTTCACTGAAAAAGAAACCTTTGTAGACACCGTGCGCGAACTTTTGCGCCAGCGAAAAGGTTTATAGTATTAATTAAATAACTACCATAAAAATGCTTCAGAAAATTAATGAAACCGCCCAGTGGCTCAAAGAGCACGCAGAAGGCGAGATGCCTGCAATCGGCATTATACTCGGCACCGGTCTTGGCGCCCTTGTCGACCACATAGAAAACAAACAGTTCATAGCATACAAAGACATTCCCAACTTTCCTGTCAGCACTGTCGAGGGCCATAGCGGCAACCTCATATTCGGTACTCTCGGCGGCCGCCGCGTGATGGCCATGCAGGGACGCTTCCACTACTACGAAGGCTACGACATGAAGCAGGTAACCTTTCCGGTGCGCGTTATGAAGGCTCTGGGCGTCGATACCCTCTTTGTGAGCAACGCCGCAGGCGGCATGAACAAAGAATTCAAGGTAGGCGATGTGATGATTATCACCGACCAGATTAACCTCTTCCCCGAAAATCCTCTGCGTGGCAAGAACTACGAAGAGCTCGGCCCGCGCTTCCCGGCCATGACCGAACCCTACGACAAGGCGCTCATTGCCACTGCCGACGCCATTGCGGCCGAAAAGAACATCCGCGTGATGCACGGCGTATATGTAGGAACTCCCGGCCCGACATTCGAAACACCTGCCGAATATGAATACTTCCGGGTTATCGGCGGTGATGCCGTAGGCATGAGCACAGTGCCCGAAGTGATTGTGGCACGTCATGCCTCGATGCGTGTGTTCGGTGTTAGCGTAATCACCGACCTCGGCGGCAAGGACATAACCGAAGTGCCCACCCACGAAGAAGTGCAGAAGGCCGCCATCAAGGCCCAGCCCGTGGTTGTGGAACTGATGAAGGAGGTTATTCTTAAAGTATAATGGCTGAAATATCCGAACTCGGCGAATTCGGTCTGATTGACCGACTTACAGCCGGACTGAACAATGTTAACACTGCCAGCGAAGTAGCCGTGGGCGACGACGCGGCGGTGCTTTCATATCCCGACACCAAGGTACTCGTAACCACCGATATGCTGCTGGAGAACGTACACTTCGACCTCACGTACGTGCCCCTGAAGCACCTCGGATACAAGGCTGCGGTGGTTAACTTCAGTGACATATACGCCATGAACGGCACCCCGCGTCAGATTACTGTGGGGCTGGGTGTGAGCAAGCGCTTCACCGTTGAGCATATCGAGGAACTCTATGCCGGTATGCGCCTCGCCTGTCAGATTTACGGCGTGGATATTGTAGGTGGCGATACCTGTGCGTCGCATCAGGGACTGGTGATTTCCATAACCTGTATCGGCGATGCTCCGGCCGACAGCGTGGTGCGTCGCAGCGGTGCCAAAGACACCGACCTTATATGTGTAAGCGGCGACCTCGGCGCGGCATATATGGGCCTGCAGCTGCTTGAACGCGAAAAGGTTGCTTCCGCCGGACGCAAGGACTTTGTGCCCGATTTCGCCGGCAAGGAATACCTGGTCGAACGTCAGCTCAAGCCCGAGGCACGCCGCGACATTGTCCGTGAACTCGCCGCTGTCGGAGTGAAGCCTACTTCGATGATTGACGTAAGCGACGGCCTTTCGTCAGAACTCATTCATATATGTAAAGACAGCAACGTAGGCTGCCGTGTGTACGAAGACCGTATACCCATCGACTACCAGACCGCGGTAATGGCCGAGGAGCTGAACATGAATCTTGTCACCGCCGCACTTAACGGCGGCGAGGACTACGAACTGCTCTTCACTGTGCCTTTGACCGACCGCGACAAAGTGGAAAAAATCGAAGGCGTAAAAATAATAGGCTACATCACCAAACCCGAGCTTGGCCGGGTGCTGGTTACGCGCGACGGCGAGGGTGAAATACCGCTGAGCGCACAAGGCTGGAACCCCCTGAAAGGCTGACAGCTCTAACTTGTAAATGCCCGTGGCTGAACATCGGCTGCGGGCATTTTGCAAAGTACGCCATGGCCTCCGGAATCCGCTTTTACCAATTTATTTTTGTCGCTGTCATAAATTTTTGCTAAATTTGCATCGCAAAACAACAAGATAGAACATTATATATGGTCAACCGCATTCTTATAAGAGTGAAAGTAGTGCAGATGCTTTATGCTTATCTGCTAACCCGCAGTGAATTCAGAATCGATCCGGCGCCCGAGGCGCCATCGCGCGACAAACGTTTCGCATATTCAGTTTATCTTGACCTGCTGCAGTTGATCATAGAGCTGAGCGGTTGTAACCCTCAGCGCAAAGGCAACAAACAGCCTGTTGTTCTTCCGCCGAAACTGAATTCGAACCGTGTAGGCAAGGCTCTGGCCGATACCGATGCCATAAAGAGTGCCATGCTCCGTGGTGCCGGCTCATACGAGGTTGTGCGTGAATGTGTACCCGCTCTCGCCGGTATTATTTCGGAATCGGCAGTGTATACCGACTATGCCAAGCGCCGCAAACTTACCCTTGACGACGATGTAAAACTCTGGACATCGATTCTCAGTACCATCATTGCCAAATCCGAGGCCGTGGAGAAGGCATTCCGCACAAATGACGACTTCAGCCAGGTAGGCTACGAAGCAGGCATACGTCAGGCAATCGACACATTGGAGGCATACAACGACTCGCGTGCGGCATACCGCAACGCCCAGTCCGACCTGCAGCGTTCGCTCGATACCGCCTACAGCCTCTATCACCACCTGTTCGGACTTATGATTGAGCTTACAAACACTCAGGCCGACAGAATCGAAACCGCAAAACGCAAGTATCTGGCCACCGATCAGGATCGCAACCCGAATACCCGCTTTATAACAAATGCGCTGGTGGCGCGTCTGAAAGAAAATGAGGGCCTGCAGAAGTATCTCAAAGACCATCCGATGCGCTGGGCCGACGAACCTTCTCTGATAAAGAAACTGCTTGATAGCATTCTGGCTTCCGATGCTTACAAAGAGTATATGGAGTCGGCCGAGCGCAGCTACGAAGGCGACTGCAACCTCTGGCGCAACCTGCTCAAGAACGTGATTATAACCAGCGACGACCTTGCCGAAGAACTCGAGAACCGTTCGATTTTCTGGAACGACGACCTTGAGATAATGGCAACATTCGTGCTCAAGACCATAGGCCACTTCGCCAAGAACCCCGATGCGCCTGTCGAACTGCTGCCTGAGTATAAAGACGAAGAAGACGCTGCATTCGGCGCCGAACTGTTCAGCCTGGCAGTGGAAAACCGCGAACTCTACCGCGAGTATATCGACAAGTTCATCAATTCCGACCAGTGGGATCCCGAGCGTCTGGCTTTCATGGATATCGTGATTATGACCTGCGCCATAGCCGAGCTGATGAACTATCCGGCAATTCCCGTGCCGGTGACAATGAACGAGTATGTGGAGATTGCCAACAACTACAGCACTCAGCGCAGCGGTCAGTTTGTCAACGGTATACTATATGCCGTGGTGACCTACCTGCAGCAGGAAGGTATACTTAAAAAGAACTAATCCCTCAAAATATTAAACGTTAAACACTAAACACAAAATAAAAAAATGATTCTCCTACAGACCCAGCCCAACCCCATGAGCTCTATCTTCATGATTGTGGCCCTTATCGTGATTTTTTATTTCTTTATGATACGTCCTCAGCAGAAGCGTCAGAAAGAAATACGTAAATTCCGCGAAAACCTTGCAGCCGGCAGCAAAATCGTTACCGCCGGTGGTATCCACGGCACCATCAAGGATGTAAAAGAAAACTATTTCATTGTTGAAGTTGCAGACGGCGTACGTCTGCGCATCGACAAGGGTTCGGTTTATCCTTCAGCCGACGCTGCCAACGAGGCTACCCAAAAGTAAGCAAGCATGTGGCGGCGCCCCGGTGCCGCAATCAACTTTATAGATGACTCTCTCGTCGATAAGGAAGAAATTTGAGCATATTACACTGCGTGTCAGGACTATGCTCAAAAGCAAGCAAGGCCACAACTTCATGACATTCATGGTGTTTGTGGCCATTGCCGCTGCATTATGGTGTGTGATGACACTCAACGAAGAGTCGACTTTCGACCTGCGTGTGCCGGTGCGTCTGACCCATGTGCCAGACTCGGTAACGGTTATTTCCGACATCCCCGACAAAGTACAGGTATCGGCTCGCGGTAAAGGTATTCAGTTGCTGCGCTATCTGTTCGGGCATCCCGCTGCAGCCGATATCGACTTCCGCCTCTACCGCTCGGCTCGCGGCATACGTCTGGGCGATGCCGAAATAAAAAGCATAGTGCGTTCGAGTATCGGCGGAGCGAACGCCCAGCTTATCTCGCCCGATTCCCTGATTGTACTCTATACATCGGATCCGCCCGTACAGCTGCCTGTGATTCTGAACTGCAACGCTACCGCCGCACCCGGTTGCACTATGGTGGGGCAGCCTACACTCAGTGTTGACAGTGTGAAAGTGTATTCGGCACAGCCTCTCAACCGCCGCATTACCGCCGTAACCACCGAGCCGCTGCGTTTCGACAACGTGTCGTCGACCATCTCGCGTCGTGTGCGCCTGTTGCCTCCGGTATCGGGTTCGCGTGTGGTACCCGACAGTGCCACCCTTACAATTATTGTAGAGCCGCTGATTATCAAAAGTCGTCCTGTGGTGATAGAAGGTATAAATGCCCCGTCCGGAAGCCGTTTGATTACATTCCCGGCCAAGGTGAATGTGGTGTATATGATACCCATGAGCGCATACACCAACTCCGCCCCCGAATTCAGAGTCATAGCAGACTATGCCGACCGCGCCCCGGGAGGCAACGGCATGGTGAAACTGCGCCTGCGCAATGTACCATCGGTACTGCAGAACGTGCGCCTTGAAGTTGACTCGGTAGACTATTATATCAGCAACTGACATGATACTTATCTGCGGAGGCATAGGCAGCGGCAAAAGTGTGGTAAGCAGAATTTTGCGTGCCAACGGCTTCGAGGTATATGATTCCGACCTTGAGGCCAGACGGCTTATGGACAGCAGCGATGAAATTAAGCGCCGCCTATGTATTGAAATAACTGTCGATGCCGTGGATAGTCAGGGCAATATCAACCGGCCCCGTGTGGCAGAAGTGGTATTTGCCGATGCCTCGAAACTGGTAGCGCTCAACTCCATTGTACACACTGAGGTCAAGGCCGACATACGCCTGCGTATGGCGCATAATCCACGCCTGTTTGTCGAAACAGCCATACCTGTATCCTCAGGACTTGCGGATTTTGCCGATGAGGTATGGCAGGTCGAGGCTCCTGAAGACCTGCGCATCCGCCGTGTGATGGCACGGAACAACACTACAGCCGAGGCCGTACGCGCCCGTATCGAGGCCCAGCGGGCCGAGGTCATGCCGGATGCGCGTGTGATTCTCAACGACGGTCGCCACCCGCTGCTCCCTGCTGTACTGGAAGCTGTGGTTAAATCATTAAAAATTAAAACATGAATAACAATATCAGACACAGACGGCTACACGCATTTTACAGAAGTAAAGTGCTAAATGCGCTTCTAATCGTAGTGATTGTAAGCCTATTTCTGATGGGTTACACCGGTTTTGTGTTGCTGCCGCTTTTGTGCAGCTCATTGGCTATGCTGTTCTTTTTAGGATATTCACTCTGGTTGTGGATAAAGAAGCCGAAATATATAGTCATCAACAACCGGCTGTCAAATATAAGTGGCGCGTTTGCTTTATACTTTCTGATTATCGGCGCTATTAAGGCCACGAACCATTGGTGGTATATTACACCCGTTGCGTTTGCCGTGATACTGCTTTTTGTGTCATTAATCAATAAGCAGCAGGACGAAGTGTTTGAGATTTAGCAGTTGTGACGGCGTTCCGCCACTATCGTTAACTTATTAGATAATCAATTGATTATTAGGTGTATTTGTCGG
>CAJUHX010000031.1 GCA_910586455.1 uncultured Muribaculaceae bacterium
TATGCATACTAATCGATTTTCTTCTACAAACACTCTGATTGAGGGTTTGTTATGCTTATAATGTTTAATTTGGTTTAAATTCAAACACTCTCTAATATTTTTTTAATTGGCGAATTTTATATAAAAAACAGACTGTGAAATGGCGATTTTTACAGATTCAATCTTAAAGCACTCCTTTCACCATTCGTGGTAGTTATAAATTTGGATAGTACTAATGGTTCTATTATTTACCGGACATAATACTTTACAATATATCATTATCGGGTTGAAAGGTTTCATGTCTAACTAATTAGTATGTAGTTAAATGTAAACTACTATCGTGAGCAATTAACCTATGCTCATTTCCAATAAAAATCGCCCCTTGCCAGGCCGTTCGGCTTGTTAAACTTTCATTAAACTTTTCGACCGCGGTAGATTTTAATAGTATTCTGTGTAAATTTGCGCCATGGAAAATGCGATAAGAATACTTGTGGTTGACGACGAGGAAACTCTGTGCGACGCCCTGGCCTTTAACCTGCAGGCCGAAGGATATGTGGCCGATACAGCCTACAGCGCCGAAGATGCGCTGGCAATGAATCTTGCCGTATACGATCTGGTGTTGCTCGATATAATGATGGGCGAAATATCAGGGCTGCAGCTGGCGCGGATAATGAAGGCAAATCCGGTCACGGCGCATGTGCCGGTGATTTTCTGCACGGCCAAGGATTCGGAAGACGACATGATACATGGTCTTGACCTCGGAGCCGACGATTATATTACCAAGCCTTATTCGCTCAAAGCGGTGCTGGCGCGAGTGCGCACTGTGTTGCGTCGTACCGGTGGTGCAGCGCCTCGCGATGCGGCAGAGCCGGCTACTGTCAGTTGCCGCGGGCTTGTGCTGTCGGCGCGCAACCACAGCTGCACTATCGATGGCAGCGAGGTGAAACTGCCGCGCAAGGAATTTGAGATTCTGTTCAAACTCGTTTCAAATCCCGGCAAGGTGTTCAGCCGGGCACAGCTGCTGGCCGAGATATGGCCCGACGAGGTGGTGGTGCTCGACCGTGTGGTGGACGTCAATATTACCCGTATTCGCCGTAAGATAGGCGATTACGGCAAGAATATCGTTACCCGTTCGGGCTACGGCTATGGCTTCGAGGAATAGAGTGCCGTATTCGCGGCGACTGTTTCTGTGGCTTCTGGGCTACTCGCTGCTGCTCATAGGGGCCTTTGTGGCCTTTCAGTACCACCGCGAGAAGGAGTTCAAGGCCGGAGAGATAAACGCGCAGCTGCAGCTGATAAACAGCTATATACTTACCGAGTTGAGCGAGGGTGTGAAGCCGCGTGATATACGGCTCGACGAGTTTCACCCCTTCGACGACCTGCGTGTAAGCATAATAGCCGCCGACGGCAAGGTGCTGTACGACAACAGCCTCGACTCGTTGCCATCGTCGAATCACCTCGACCGCAGCGAGATTCAGCAGGCCATGCGGCATGGCAGCGGATTTGCCCAGCGTCGCCACAGCAGCAGCACCGGCACCACATATTTCTATTCGGCGCGACGCAGCCCCGACGGCTGTATAGTACGAACTGCGGTGCCATATACACTGTCGTTCGACGACCTGTTGCGGGCCGACTACGGCTTTCTGTGGGTGATGGGGCTGATTGCTCTTGCCATGTGTACACTCGGTTGCTTTGCCACCCGCAGGGTAGGGGAGCATATCAGCCGGCTTAACCGTTTTGCCACGAGTGTTGAAAACGGGGAGCAGATTCATGGCATCGAGCCTTTTCCGCGCGACGAACTCGGCCAGATTTCGAGCAATATTATCCGCATTTATGCACGTCTGCAGCAGGCCAATGCCGAACGCGATGCCCGCCATCGCGAGGCCTTGCACCAGCAGCAGGAGAAAGAACGCATAAAAAAACAGCTCACAAACAATATCAACCATGAACTCAAAACCCCGGTGGCGGCGGTGCGGGTGTGTGTCGAAACTATGCTGGAGCATCCCGACATGGACGCGGCGCGGCGCCGCGACTTTCTGATGCGCTGTCTGTCCGGCACCGACCGTCTGCAGCGTTTGCTCGCTGATGTGTCGCTGATAACACGTATGGACGACGGCTGCGACTCGATAGTACGTTCGGCTGTGAATCTTACCGATATCATCCGTAGCACGGTCGACGAGCACAGGCCGGTGGCCGATGCTCGCGGTTTTGTGATTGACTGCAGGCTCGGTGCCCCACTTACCGTAGTCGGCAATGCCTCGTTGCTGGAAGCTGTATTTAATAATCTGATTGACAATGCTATCTCCTACAGCGGCGGCGACCGCATAACCATATGGCTGATTTCGGCTGTCGAGGGCAGGATTGTCCTTGGTTTCTCCGACAACGGCCATGGGGTAGAGGCCGAACATCTGCCGCGGCTGTTCGAGCGCTTTTACCGAATCGACAAAGGGCGCTCGCGGGCAGCCGGAGGCACCGGTCTGGGCCTGTCGATTGTAAAGAATGCGTTGCTTATACACGGCGGCTCTATTACTGTAGCCGGCAGCAGCGGCGACGGCCTCAAATTCCGCATCGTAATACCGGGCCGGGAGGGGGATTTTACAAAAAATTAGGATTTATGTAATACTTTTGAAATATTTGCTTGTTTATTTTGCAGACGAATCATTAAAATTGATTTTATGGACATACTATTTCTCTGCGTAATAATCTTTCTGTTTCTGTTAGCGGTGTTCGACCTTTCGGTAGGTGTAAGCAACGACGCCGTCAACTTTCTCAACTCGGCGGTAGGTTCCGGCGCCGCATCATTCAAAAGGGTGCTGATAGTGGCTTCGATAGGCGTATTTATCGGCGCGGCCATGAGCAACGGCATGATGGACATTGCCCGCCACGGCATATTCCGGCCCGAGCATTTTTCGTTCTATGACCTTATTTGTATATTCATGGCGGTTATGGTCACGGATATCATACTGCTTGATATATTCAACACTCTGGGCATGCCTACATCCACCACGGTGTCGATGGTGTTCGAACTGCTGGGCGCCACCTTCGTGGTAGCGCTGATAAAGATGGCCGGAGGTGCCGATCTTGGCTTTAATCAGCTGCTTAACACCGAAAAAGCCTTGTCGGTGATTCTGGGTATATTCCTTTCGGTGGCCATAGCCTTTGTGTTCGGCACGGTGGTGCAGTTTATAGCGCGAACGGTGTTTTCGTTCAACTACCGCAGCAAGCTCAAGTGGAAAATCGGCATTTTCGGCGGTCTGTGTTCCACTGCCATAGTATACTTTCTGCTGATAAAGGGCGCCAAGGACCTTACTTTCATGACTCCGGATGTGAAGGCCTGGATTGGCGGCCACACACTGCTTATTATATCGGGCTGTATGGTATTCTTTACAGTGCTGATGCAATTGTTGCACGCCCTTAAAGTGAATGTGCTCAAAGTGATAGTTCTGATAGGTACCTTCTCGCTGGCCATGGCATTCGCCGGCAACGACCTGGTGAACTTTATCGGAGTGCCCCTGAGCGGTCTGGCATCCTATCAGGACTATGTGGCCAACGGCGGCGGCGACGCCCACGGCTTTCTGATGGGTTCGCTCAACGGCACCGCCGATACCCCGGTATACTTCCTTATCGGAGCCGGAGTGATTATGGTGGTGTCGCTGGCTACGTCGAAGAAGGCACGTAATGTAACTAAAACCGAAATTGGCCTCGGCAGCCAGCAGGGCGGCGACGAAATGTTCGGTTCGTCGCGCATAGCCCGCCGTCTGGTGCGCTGGACTCTGTCACTGCTGGTCTGGGTGCGCCACATCACTCCGCTGCGGGTGCGCCGTTGGTTCAACCGCCGCTTCAATATCGACGAGTCCATCATGGATCAGGGGGCAGCCTTCGACCTTGTGCGCGGCTCGGTGAACCTGGTGCTGGCCGGTGCGCTGATTGCGCTGGGCACCTCGCTGAAACTGCCGCTCTCCACCACCTTCGTCACCTTTATGGTAGCCATGGGTACATCGCTTGCCGACCGTGCCTGGGGCCGTGAGAGCGCCGTATTCCGCATTACAGGCGTGATATCGGTAATCGGCGGATGGTTCCTCACCGCCGGCGTGGCCTTTATAGGCGCCGGCCTGATTGTGGCCGCCATGCACTACGGCGGACTATGGGTCATGTGCCTTATGGCAGTGTTTACCATAGTGCTTATAGTGCGCAGCAACCGACGCTTCGGTCGGAAAGCCGACGCTGAAACCGACGACGCACTCTTCCACACCATAATCAACTCCGACGACAAGAGTGCCACCTGGCCAATGCTGCTGATGTACATAAGCGGACAGCAGCAGAAATACATGGAATATGTGCTGCAGAGCTACCGTGGCGTCACCGAGGCATTCCTGAAGGAGAACGCCGGGGCGCTGGGAAAAATCGACTCGGGGCTGGCCAGGCAGAAGACGGTGCTGAAGAACTCGCGCCGCAAGGAAACATTGTGTCTGCGTTACCTCACCCGTCAGACCGCTATCGAGAAGAGTACGTGGTTTTATCTGAGCAACAACTGCTGCATGGGCATACTATACAACCTGCGCCGTATTACCGAGGTGGCCAAGGAACATGTCGATAACAATTTCAGACCCTTGCCCAAGGAGTATGTGCCCGAATACGACCTTGTGCGGACCCGTGTCAGCACTCTGCTCGATGATGTGTTGGCAATGATGCGGAGCGGCGTAATCGATACCATTCCAACCCTGCGACGCCACTGCGAGGACATCAAGGACCTGATTTCCGACACCTATCACCGCGCCCACGACCAGCTGCGCGAGGGCGATGCCTCGACCATGGCAGTACTGTACGTGTACGTGAACATGCTCCAGGAAACCCAGGAAATGGTATCGGCGGTCCGAAAGTATCTGCGCGCATTCGCCAAGCTGCGCGACCCCGAGTACCGCTCGCGTCCGGCCCTGCCGAGTGCAAAATGATGTGAAAAACTTGTAAACATCGGGTATCTTTCATAATTTTGTGAGATGAAAGATATTACTTGTCCCAAGTGCGGAACTGTGTTCCAGGTCGACGAAAGCGACTATGCGGCCATCGTGGCCCAGGTGCGCTCCACAGTGTTCAACGAGGAACTCGACCACCGTATGGCCGAACTGCGCGAGCAGTTCAAGGCCCGCCAGGAGTCGATTAGGCTACAGTCGGAAAAGGACTGCCAGAGCATTATCTCCGCCAAAGACCTTGAGCTGGGCCGCCTTAACACCGAACTTGTCCGCCTAAAAGGCATAGTCGATGCTTGCGAGGCGGACAAGAAAGCCGAGTTTGCCGAACTCGAAAGCCGCAAGGACAAGGAGTTGTTCGACGCCGTGGCGGCAAAAGACCGCCGCATCGCCGACCTGCAGGCTTCTCTGGCAGCCAAGGACAGCGAAAAGCGTCTGGCACTTATGGAGGAACAGAGCGCTGCCAAGGAGGCGCTGCAGCTGAAAGAGCAGACGATTATCAGGCTGAAAGCCGACCTTGAATCGGGCCGTCTGGCCGCCGACAACCGCGAGAGCCAGCTGCGCGAGCAGCATAAACAGCAGCTCGACGACAAACAGGCCGAAATCGACCGCCTCAGGGACTTCAAGATGCGCCTCTCCACCAAAATGGTGGGCGAAACCCTGGAGCAGCACTGCTCGGTGCAGTTCGCTCAGGCTCAGAGCATGGGCCTCTACCCCGATGCCTCATTCGACAAGGACAACACTGCGGTTGAACACTCCAAGGGCGACTTTATTTTCCGCGACTATATCGACGGCGTGGAATACGTGTCGGTGATGTTCGAGATGAAAAACGAAATGGATCTCACCGCCACCAAGCACCGCAACGACGACTTTCTGGAGAAACTCGACAAAGACCGGCGCCTCAAGGGCTGCGAATATGCCGTGCTGGTGTCGATGCTTGAGCAGGGCAACGACCTCTACGATGCCGGCATAGTCGACAAAAGCCACCGCTATCCCAAGATGATAGTAATCCGCCCGCAGTTTTTCCTTCCTGTGCTGCGCCTTATAAGCGAGGGTGCGCGCAAGGGCTTTCAGGAGCGGCATGCCCTGCAGAAAGAGCTTGAGGCGGCCAGGACACAGTCCATGGACTTTGCACGCTTCGAAGAAAAGCTCAACCGCTTCCGCACTCAGTTCAGCAACAATGTGGCGGCCGCCCACAAGAAATTCGTGGCGGCCACCGAAGGCATCGACAAGACAATCGAGGCGCTCGAAAAGCAAATCAAGGCCCTGCGCGACATCAAGGCGAATTTCGAGGCATCGGAGCTGAAACTGCTTAAAGCAAACGATATTGCCGAAGAAGACCTCACCGTAAAAAAACTCACCTACGGCAACCCCACCATACGCAAAATGATACAGGATGCAGCCGGACAGACCGATTGACATAATACTTATATAACACTCTCAGATATATGGTATAATATCACCTGTGCCTATGTATTTTCACTAAAAATACGCTAAAAAACGGGGTCGAATTTTTTTTATCGTTTTTTTTGTTTGTCAAACCATAATTTTTTACTAATTTTACCCCCGTGAACATTTTTTGTTCCTGCTTTCATTTCCGGCAGCGGCTTGAACAAGCGGCTGATCGAAGTCAAACTACCGTGCGAAACCAACTAAATCAACATTATTATATATAATATATGAAAAAACTTTTACTATGTTCAATGGTTGCATTGGCTGCTTATGGCGCTAATGCCCAGACTTCTTTCACCTACGGTATATGTACCGACAATATCAACGGTGTTGGTACTGGTATGGCCGGAACTAACTACAGCGCGGCTATCGAGGTGCCCGAAGAAGTGGCAAAAGCCATGCAGGGCTCGCAGCTTACTGCTGTTTCTGTAGGCTTTAACAGTGGCCTGTCCAAGGACGCAACCATATATCTCACCTATGATCTGGAAGGCGAACCTTTCTATACTCAGTCTGAAACAAAATTTCTGAAAGCAAAAAGTTTTACGACTGCCACTCTCGATACTCCTTATGAAATTGAAGGACGCAAATTCTACATCGGATACACCTATCGTCAGACTCGCAGCAACGACAAACCTATAGCCTTCGATGCCGAAGCGCTCGATGGTGTGGGCTTGTTCAGCCACCTTGGAATATGGCCCGATGGCGGTACTCCGGAGTGGAACGTGTTTCCGTCATTCGGCTCTGTCTGCATACGTGGTATAATAGAGGGTGACAACCTGCCTTCCAATGCACTGTTGCCTCTGAGGCTGTCATTGCCAAAGTCGGTGGGCGTGAATGTCGACTTCAATTATTCGGTGGACGTATATAATATTTCGTCATCTCCGGTTTCGAGTGTTTCGCTGTCTGCGGCTTTCGGTTCCGACAATCCGATTTTGTCGACTGTAGCGTTAGACAATGTCATAGAACCTATGGGAAAAGCTACTGTGGCTTTGAAAGGCCGTACATCGCAGGAAAATTCCGAACTGCCTGTGTCGCTTAGTATAAGCGGAGTCAACGGCGCCGAAAACCTTCTTGCATCTGTCGTGGCAAGCACTAAAGTATTGGCATCGGACTTCGTAAAACCACGTATTGTGGTAATTGAAGAGGGTACAGGCACAGGCTGCGGATGGTGCCCCGCCGGTTATGTGGCTATGGAGCACATGCGCGAGAATTACCCTGATACCTATCTGGGCATTGCCGTGCACAACTATCCGGGCGACCCGATGAAGTGCTCATCTTATTCTAAATGGGATGATATGTATGGTGCCGGCTACCCCTACGCAAGCATCAACCGTAGCGGCAGTTACGGTACTTTCACTCCTAATCTCACCATCTGCGAAGCCTATTACAAGGAGCTTGAAGGTGTGGTTGATCTCGACCTCAAAGTCAGCGCCGAACTCGCCGACGAAAGCGGTGAATCAATCTTTGTTCGCACTACAGCACGATTTGGCAACGATGTCGAAAGCCACAACTACGGCATAGCCATAGTGCAGACTGAAGACAATGTAGGCCCCTACAGCCAGAACAACTACTACAGCGGAGGTAAGAACGGCAATATGTACGGTTGGGAAAATAAGCCCGGTTCGGTGCAGGTAATGTATAATGATGTTGCCCGCCGTATTGACCACTGGAACGGTAAGGACGTATTCCCCGCATCGCTCTCGCGCGGTCAGGAATATACTTACGACGAAGCAGTTCCTGTAGGTTCGCCACAGCGTCAGAAAATCGAAGACACTACAGTGGCTGCCCTGCTTATTGATCGCTCCACCGGTGAGATTGTTACTGCCGCCAAATGTCGTGTGGGCGAGAAGTCATCGACCGGCGACATCATGGCATATACTTCATCGGTACGCGCTCTGCCCGGCGCTATTTCGGTCGAAGGCGATTTCACCACAGCCGAAATTTATCGTCCCGACGGTTCGAAAGCTGCTACCCTCAGCCGGGCCGGTCGTGTCGAACTGCCCGCAGGCATCTATATCGTGAGCGTGTTCGAGTCAGGCCGCGTATCCACTACTAAGCTGATTGTAAAATAATCCATCTATAAAAACATAACAATTAAATGAAATTTACACGTATCGCACTGCCGGTACTCGCAGCTGCGCTTATGTCGCCGACTGCATCCGCGGCAGAAGAAACATGGAAGTCAATCGGAACGGGATTGTTCCGCGAAAATTTCCTGCATACCTGGTATATCTACTCCGATTTTCCGGAAGTGGAAGTTGAGGTTATGGAGAGTGAACAGACCCCCGGCCGCTATCGTATCATGAACCCGTATAGCAATTATCCCGACTTTATTGGCAGCCCCGGCTGTCTGGAGGGTGAATGGTATATCACCGTGGATGCATCCGATCCGGTACACTGCTATATCGAAACAAGCAAAACCGGCTATATTGCCGGCGATGGTCAGATGCTTATTGTCGGTTCGGTGGCTGATGACTATTACAACAACCGTTACGGAGACTGGGTGCTTGCCGACGAGGAAAATGTCTGTGGCAAACTCGTAGACGGAGCCATCACATTCCCGCCGATGGCACTTCTTGGTTCGTTGTGGGAATACGATCAGGAGTGGACCGACGACATTAAATATGCGCGTTGCGACCAGAAAGGCATGTTCAGACTCAAACTGCCCGGTGCGCCAGACCTTGATATTACCGGCAACCTTTTAGGTATCAATGATGAACAGACTCATCTTAATTTTGAAATCGCACTCGGTAAGTCGGTTGAAAAAGCACGTGTAGCCATTGTTGAGCGCGACAAGGCAGAATCCGCAGTCGAAGGAATTGTCAACGGCACAATCCTGTCTGAAGAAATAAGCGAAAGTGGCGTTGTTGCCGTTCCTTATACCGGCGACGGTTTATATACTCTGTTTGTGGTACCGTATTATGAAGGCACCCCCCGTGAGGCTTTTAAAAGCGACATGGAAATCGCGTTCGATACCTCAGTATGGCGCAAGGCCGGTACTGCAACTTATAAAGAACGTCTGATTTCTGATTGCGGCGAGCTTATCCCTTACGGATTCGTCTACAATAAATATGACTATGATGTAGAGGTGGAAGAGAGCGTTGAGCGTCCGGGTTACATTCGTCTGGTGGACGCCTACGGCCCCGCATCACCTCTGACCGCAGGCTACAAATACGACGATTCGCGCCGTTGGTATATTTATATCGATGCCACCAATCCCGATGAAGTCGTGCTTGAGCATGCCGCCGGTCTTGGTGTGGACATGTTTTATGGACGCATGGAAGTATGGTCGAAAGCCGACCGCTGCCTCAACGACCCCAATTACTTCTTTCAGGGACGAGAGGAAGCTATAAAGCAAGGTTTCTTCGGCCGTTTCCTCAACGATGAAATCACCTTTCCCAAAGGCTCGCTCTGTTTTAAAGTAGCCAATATTAATCCCACTGGATGGTATGAAACCAACAGCCGTGGCGAGTTCTCGGTGAAATTCGCTCCCGGTCAGATTTACGGTCAACAGTCAGGTATCGAGTCAGTTGCCGTCGACAGCACTGATGCCCCTGTGGAGTACTTCCGTATCGACGGTACTCAGGTTTCCGCCGACCGTCTTGTTCCCGGTGTATACATTGTGCGCCAGGGCAAAAACGTAAGCAAGACCATAATACGTTAACCATTTAAACCAAATACTAATGAACCAAAAACTTATCGCATTAGGCACCGGTCTGCTCTTTACAGGAGCAGCCTTTGCCGTCACCCCGACTACACTGAGCTTCCCCGAGATGTTTCAGATGCCGGCGAGTCAGGAAATGCCCCGGTCTGAGTCGCAGATGCAGCGTGCGCCGCTGAATCCCAACAAAGACAAGGGTACCAAAATTTTTGCCCATACTCGCAATGGATTTGATTATGATTTGACAGCACACTATCTGGATTTCTACTCCAAGGAACCCCAAAAACTCAACAAACTCGCAAGTTGCATACTCACCTTCGGTAACCGCTGGGACCGTGATAACCCCCGTATGCTTGGTCCTGTGGCCGGTGTATGGGCCGGCGACGCTTACTACACTCACCGTATTGTGTACTATTCGCTCGGTATTACCCGTCTTAACAACTGGGTTAAAGTTAACCCTGAAACCGGCGATTCCGAACAGCTGCAGTTGCTGAATGAATCCGGTTATGACCCCAAGTGGTGGCAGATTCCTCAGGCACTTCTGTGGAATCCCAACGATCCCGAGCCACTCTATGCCATGGTCCGCAACAACGACGGTTCTATTACTTCGGTGATCTATACTGTCGACAAGGCTACCGGTGAGTACAAGTCCAAAGTTGCCACTCTGTCGCAGTACTACATGGCTGCTGCCTACAATTATGAAAACCAGCTTATGGCCCTCCGCTGGGAAGGCGATGAAGAGGGTAACAATATAGGCACCCGCCTGGATGTCCTCGATCCTGAAGACAATTTCAACGTTATCAGCTCGACCCCCATTCTTGTAAACGGCAGACCTTATAGAATGCTTTACGATGAGAACAACCTTACCTGCGACTATGCAACCGGCGAGCTGTGGTGGTCGGCATGGGGCTGTCTCGATGGCGAAGAAGAGTTCACCAACAACTATATCATAAAAATCGACCCGCTGACCGGCCTTACCGAGAATATCGGTACCGTAGGTATCCGCGAAGGCCTTGACGGTCTGTATGTACCTTACGGCGAACTCGGCGATAACATTAATGCCCCTGCACGTGTCGAAAATCTGAACTTTACCAAAGACGCCAACGGCGACAACAAGGTTACTCTGTCGTGGGACAATCCTGCCACCCGCTGGAATCGCCGTCCCCTCAGCAACCTCAGCGAGGTGTGGATTTACCGCGACTCATATAGCGGTGAGCCTGTAGCCAAGCTGCCTGCAACAGGTAAGGAAGGTAAGCCCATGACCTACGTTGACGAAGGTGCCTCTAACGGCGTGCACAAATACTATGTAGTGCCGGTGAATGCAAAAGGCCGTGGTGTTCCACGCAATATCGATGCTTTTGTAGGCCGCGACGTGCCGGGCCCGGTAATGAATGTCGTAGCCACAACCACCGATGGTAAGTCGGTACAGCTCAGTTGGGATATACCCGAACGTGGCGACAACGACGGCTGGTACGACGCATCGGATCTCAGCTACACCATCACACGAATGCCCGACAAGGTTGAAGTCGGTACTGTAAAGACCACAAACTTCAGCGACAATACCATGGGCGAGGCCAACTATTACTCTTATTCGGTAGTGGCCTCCAACGGTGAAGGCAAAGGCTCAGCGGCAGTGTCGAACGCCGTACTTGCCGGTACCGGTATCCGTCCGCCTTTCAGCACACTCTTTGAATCTAAAGCCGAGGCTTTGCGCTTTTCTACAATCGACAAAAATCGCGATGGAAGTATGTTTGAATACACCGGCAACTCTCATATAATGAGAGAAACATTCGCGCTGTTGATGTCGAACGGAGAGAACGACGACATTTTGGTAACACCTACTCTGCTGCTTGAAAAGGGCAAGACCTACAAGGTCACATACAATGAATATTTCGGCGGTATGGGCAGCGGAAGCCGGGAGTCGGTACAATCCGTACGCATTGTAGGCGGTACCACGCCCACAGCTGAAGGCATGACAGATATTTTGTTTGAAGACCTTGAGAGAAATATTCAGTTCTCCGCCAATGGCGAAACCTACACTGCATATTTCAAATCTCCGGTTGATGGTGAATACTATGTCGGTTATGAGCTCTTGACCAAGAATGAAGCGGACATGTGGCTTTACATAGAAGGTTTCTCTATAGAAGAAGTTCCGGCTGATGACCTTGCTGCAGAATCTATCGATGGACACCTCTATCTGAGTACAATCGAGAATAATCTCTTCACGGTAAAAATCTATAACAACGGCGAGAATAAGCAGAGCAATTATTCGGTGAAGCTTGCTTATCTGGGCAATGACAAGTCGCCGGTTGTGTTCGCTGAAACTGATATTGTACCCGAAATCGAATCGCACCAGACCGATTATGTGGAAATCGAAGCAGCAGTTCCGGTATTGGGAGCACAGACAATTGTAGCGATTGTTGCTCTTGAAGGCGACGGCAATCCGTCGAACGACATGACCGAAGGGCTGCTTGCAAATTGTGAGGAAGTGCCTGCTCTGAATGTAACGGTAGAAGATGTGACTACGGCCGCGACTCAGACCAACCTGCCGCTGAACCACTTCATGGCCTGTACAGCAAGTCAGACCATATATACCCCTGACGTGACATTCTTTGACCGTATCTACAAGGGCAAGACTCCGCAGATTACCCGCATAGCATGGGAATACAAGTCGCTTGAAGAATTTATTCCTTTCGACGGTACCAAGGTATCGGTTTATCTCAGCCAGACTGACCTTACCGGTTACGGCAGAAGCGCCAACTTCATTCCCGTCACCGATGCTCCGCTTTTCGAGGACTATGTGGCATTCTATAACGGACGCAATTATATGGTAGTTGATTTCGAAGAAGGCTATAAATTCGATCCGACCCGTCCGTTGGTTGTTACTGTCGCAAAGGAAGAATCTGAACACCAGCAGTACCTGTTGGACTGGAGCACATTCAACGGCGACTGGGGTGCTGAATTATACCCGTCGATGCGCTATCAGGGCGGTTCCGCATTCGATCCGGCTAAGCCGTCAGGTGTAAGCATGGCTTACGCTCCGCTGATTCACCTCAGTGTGAATACCGGAGAAAGCGGCGTTGACGAAATCGTGCTCGGCGGTGACGGCGCCGTATACTATAATGCAGCCACTGCTTCGGTCGAAAGTCTTGATTTCGAAATGACATCGGTTGAAGTGTATGACCTCTCCGGCAAGCTCATCAAGACTGTTGCTGTGGCAGAAGGAGCAAATTCGGCATACATCGGCTGTGACAAGGGTATTTACCTGCTCAAGGTCAACGGTGCCGAAAGTGTATTCACACTTAAAGTTCGAATCTGATACCTTACAAATAACCCGGAGGCAATTCTTTTGCCTCCGGGCTTTCCAGATTATTATACCAATTAAATATTCACACAATGAGAAAAACGTTACTTACATTGATGGCTGCAACAGCTATCGGTATGTCTGCTTTGTCGGCGGTTGCTCAGGATGAAGTTTTGGAGGCTACCGTAGCTGGTATGGACTATAAAAACAGTAGCTATCCTATTAATAGCAACAGTGTAGGCAAATATCAGGGTTGCCAGACTCTGTACCCTGCAAGTTCTATGAACGCAGATCTTCAGGCGGCTCCCGCTTACGCAGTTAAGGAGCTTATTCTGCCGTTCTCGAATCATTCGAGTGTCACATCTTATCCTACAGCCGGAAAGGTGCAAATGAAGATTTATCTCGGCACAAGCGATAATACCACCCTCGACGCGTTTATTCCCGAGTCGGAGCTCGTAGAAGTATTCAACGGCGAAATTGACATGGCTAGTCCGCAGATTCAGTCGGAAAAAGCTCTGAGATTCCCTGTTGATGCCAACTTTGTGGTAAATCAGGGCAAGAGCCTTGTGGTAGCGTATCAGCATGAGATTACTGAGGCGTTCTCCGGCCTGCTTTACTTTGGCGATCCCGGTGCGGGCAGTGGTACGCACACCCGTTACTACGACAATGCTACAGCCAATAAGGCTTTTGCCGATAATCCGGGTTGCAACACTTCGGGATATGTAACTTCGCTTAACATCAAATATACTTTGGCTGATCCCGAAGAAGAACCCGGCGGCGAAATCGGCGATATTGTGGAGGCTAAGGTTGTTGGCGGCAGCTACTCGACTACCGAACACCCGATATGCGTGAATAGCTGGAATCTCTACTCAGCTTCGCAGGCCCTTTATCCGGCTTCTGTTCTTGACGCTGCAGTAAAGGTTGAAACATATACTGTAAAAGAACTTGTATATCCCCTGTTAACCGCTCCGTCGTCCGGTAAAGTTAAAGTGACCGCATTGCTGGCCACCTCCGATGCAACCGTACTTTCGGAAGCTTTGCCTCAGGAGGCGTTCACTGTAGTGGCAAGCGGTGTTGAAATCGACTTCTCTACTGTTACCGACGGCTGTCTGCGCATACCTCTGACTAAACCGTACATAATGCATAAGGGCGAGTCGATGGTTGTAGGCCTGCTGGCTGAAATCGATGAGTACAATCGTCCGAACCCGTATCCTGCATTCATCAACGGTGAAATCGGTGTGACCGGCGCTCACACCAGGTATTATTACGGTGATAGCGAACCTCTGGGCGTTACCAATGTAAACTATGATACACAATATGTAGGCGGCCTGAACCTCGTGTTTATGATTGGCGAGGAAGAGGAGCCCCAGCCCGTAGATGTAGTAGACCTTGCAGCTACCGGTCTTACCGCTCCCGCCGGTGAAATTTACGCCGGCAAGCCGTACGAATTTATTGCCAACCTGAAGAACAACGGCACACAAACCGTTGAAAACTATACCGTAGAAATTGTAAACGTAGAAAACAACGAGGTACTTGCATCGGTTGAAGATCCCAAGTCGATTCTGTCGTTGCTCGAAGTATCGGTACCCATGACCGTAACATTCAAAAATGGTGGCAACTACCAGCTGGCAGCCCGCGTAACGCTTGAAGGTGACGAAGACAGCGAAAATGACTTGAGCGAGCCTGTGGCAGTAGATGTACTGTCGCTCGACTATAAAGCAGTGTCGGTTACCGGCGATACAGAAGTTCTGCCCGGTGAAGAACACACTTATACTGTAACAGTTGCCAACGACGGCAATTCGGAACTTACCGGTTACAGTGTCGAACTGTATGTCGTACGTGATCAAATCGCAGACCAGCTTATCGGCAGCAGCTATGAAAATGCAGCTATTGCGGCAGGTAAAACAGCAGAGTTTGAGTTCAAGCACAGCTTTGAGCTTGCCGGCGAGTATGGCCTGAAGGCTGTAGTTAATATCGAGGGTGGCGAACCCAGCGTAACTCCCGTACTCGAAGTTTCCTCGCTTCTTGAAGGAATTCTTTCACCGGTAATCAAGGAGCAGTTGCCCAAATGGGATGGTTCTGAGTATGACCTGCAGAATAGAGCATTCTGTCGTCGTGATTATAAGAATACTGCATGCCAGATACTGTATCCGGCTTCTTTCTTCGGTGAGCACCAGAATGATTACCAGCTGCAGTCGCTGACTCTTACTGTTGTCAAGGAAGAATATGTTATTGAGCCTATGTACATAAAAGTCTACATGGCTCAGACCGACCGTACCAGCGGTTACACTAGAGAATCAACTGGTCAGGTAGAAGTTGTGCCTGCCGAAGATTTCGTGCTTGTTTACGACGGCTTGCTTTCTACCATACAAAGCCCCGATAAAGCTCAGGACGTAGAACTGAAACTTCAGAAATTATTTACACTTGAAAGCGGCAAAGGCCTGGTACTGAATGTAGAAGCTACAATGCAGCGCGCAGGCTATACAGCGCTTCTGCTTGCGAGTGCTACTACTACCGATGTCAACCATCTGTGCTACACTTACAATAAGTCTATATATGGTGACTATAACAGATATTGTTTAGTAGCTAATACTCTGCCCTGCATCACCTTCGGTTACGCACTCGAACCGCTGCCTGCTGTTGCCGACATCGAGGCTACCAGCCTTTCGGTTCCAACCGAGGATGTTAATGCCGGTGAAGAACTCACCTTCCGTGTTAACTTCGAGAACAAGGGTACTGTGGATATTGAGGAATACACTATCGAACTCCTCTCGATTGCCGGCGACGGCGAAGCTACCGTGCTCGAAACTTACGAAGGTATCCGCTATCTGGCTCCCGGTCAGACTTCGAACCAGCCCATGAAGTACACCTTCGAAGAGGCCGGTGAATACAAGCTTGCCGCTCGCCTGATTGTGGAAGGCGATGCCGATGACACCAACAACCAAACTCCCGCCGTCGAACTTACCGTAGGCGAAAAGAGCGGAATCGAGAATCTTGTTGCAGAAGGCAGCCTCAGCTACAACGCAGCCGCCCGCACCATCGACGTTAACCTCGGTGCTTGCGTGGTAAGCGTATGCGACCTCGCCGGTCGTGCAGTTGCTGTATACGAAGTTGAAGGCGCAGCTCAGCTGCCCGTAAGCCTGCCTGCCGGTGTTTACGTTGTTAACGCCAACGGCAAGGCCCTGAAAATTCGCATCTGACACTATGTACTTAAGCAGTGACGCGGTTCGACCGCGCCACTGCTATTTTCAAACCAATTAATTCCATAGATTTGATGAAACCGACTACACTAATTTTACCGGCGCTGCTGCTTGCCATGTCCGGTAATGCTCAGGCGCAGCTTTTTAAAGTCACACCGCGCGCGAGCGAAAGCCAGGAATTTACTGCACGTAATAAGGCGGCCAAGGCTCCTATGATGATGCAAAGCAAGGGCATGACCATAGCTTCGCGAGTGATGGGATTCGGCGGCGAAGCCATTACCGAAGTTGAAAAGTACGGCGAACTCGAACTGGTGCTCCACGAAGACTTTTCGCTGCTTACAGCAGGCAGCGAGGCCGAGCCCGCCACTAATGTAAAACTGACACTGGATGAGTCCGAGGCTAAGTATCCCTGGTGGAACTTCGACCCCAAGTATACCCATGAACCCCACTGGGGCGTGGGCGGCGAAGCTCCCGGCGTGGCATGCCCCGCAGGCGGATGCCTGTACATGGAGGCTGTGAGCAATGGCGAAACGAAGCCTCCCTCGCAGGCTCATGTCAACACCACTCTGGTTGATGTGAGCAAGTACGACGGCACCGCAGTGCTTGAGTTCCGCGCACGTACCAAGAACGCAGGCGAAACCTACGATTGCCTGTGGATAGAAATGGCTGAAACCAACAACATGGGTGAGAGCTGGCACATGCCCGAAGAACAGGTAATCGTCACCGGTATACCATCGCAGTGGACTACTTACCGCATTGTATTCCGCGACTGCGGCCCCACCACAATATTCAATATGGTAGCTTATCTGCCCGGCAATGTATATCTCGACGATATTAAGGTTTACCAGCTCAAACCCAATCTGGAGCGTCCCGAAGTGTTCTCGCACAGCGAGTACAAGGGAATATCGTTCGTGGCCAACTGGAGCGCTGTCGAAGGTGCTACCGGCTACCTGCTGAGCGTGTACCACGATGTGCCTTCGAGCGACCCCTCCGCGCCGTTCGGCTCTACCGAAAGGGAATACATCCTCACCGACGTAAAGGTGACCGACAACAAGTACACCGTGTCTGATCTCGAGTCGGGCGAAACCTATTACTACACCGTAAAGGCTATCGACGACAAAGGCCACACATCGATTGAAAGCTTCCCCTGCCGCGTGTACGACCTCGAAATGCCTGTAATGGGCGATGTGGACATACTCAACGACTGGACTTATACCGCCAACTGGAGCGAAGTGCCCGGTGCCGATGTGTACAACTACTTTGCGTTCGACAAACGCGAGGCTGAAGCCGACGGCCTCTTTGTGGTGACCGACGAGGACTTCACCGGCATCTGCGACCTCGAAGGAAACGAAACCGGTTTCACCATCGAGTCGCCCTGGACCATGACATACGACGTTTACTACAGCCGCGAACTCAAGCAGCAAGGCTGGAAAGCTACCCACGCTTGCCCCTACACCAACTTCCTCTGTCTTGATGCCTTCTTCTATGAAACGGGCGGCAGTCAGGCAGGCTTGACATCGCCTGAGTTCGACTTCAGCAAGGATGGCGGCAAGTTTACCGTTACCGTTGACCTGGCAGGTCAGACAAGCCGCGTAGAAGGTGAAGACGGTAAAGAGTACTTCTATACCACTCAGAGCTGTGCCGCTCTGTTCAACTGGAACGACGCTCTCGGCGATTTCGAGCAGGTAGAACTCCTTTACCCGGAAACCAAAGTTACCGGAAGCTGGCAGACTTTCAACTTCAACTTCACCAAGGGCACAGAGCGTTCGATTGTAGGCATATTCGCAATAGGCAGCTACGACAACCTCTATGTCGACAACCTTAAGATTACCCAGAACTACAAAGCCGGCGACTACCTGATTGAGCCCTTCCGCTTCAAACAGTACCACGGCTCGGATTTCAACGATATCGCCACCATGATTGACATCGAGGTTCCCGAACGTGTACAGGGCCTGGACATCTATCACAGGGTTAGCGCCTTTGGTCGTCAGGTCGACAAATACGGCCAGAGCTATGACGACCGCGAGAGCGAATACACACCTCTGGCGTTCGTTATGAGTTCTAAATCGGGTGTGGAGAATATAGCTGTAGACGCTGTTGAGGCAACTGCCGAATATTTCCGCATCGATGGTGTACGTGTGGCTTCTGACAAGCTCACCCCCGGTGTTTATGTTGTCCGCAAGGGCAATACAGTAAGCAAGCAGATGGTTAAGTAATCCACTGCAGCAAGTATATAAAAAATGCGATGGCGCAGTGCCATCGCATTTTTTTGTATGCCGGGTGTTGTGACGGGACGCCGTCGCAACTCAACAGTTTCGCCCGTCGGGGGGATACGACGGGCGGCTGCGAAATATGGAGGCCTATGCTGCGGGAATTATATCCTATTTCAGGATTGACTCGGGCAGGATGGGCATGGCGCCGGCTTGGGTGCAGACATATGCGGAGGTTTCAACTGCCTTGCGGTGGGCTTCGGTGATGGGCTTTCCGAGCAGAATCGAGGAGATGAAAGCTGCAGTGAACGAGTCGCCGGCGCCTACTGTATCAGCTACCTCCACACGTGGGGTGGGCTGGAACGATACGTTGCCGGGAGTGAACACGTAGCTGCCGTTAATTCCGCAAGTGAGAATGAGCATCTTAAGGTTGTACTTGCCCAGCAGAATCCAGCATTTGTCCTGCAGGTCTATACCGGGGTAGCCGAACATACGGCTCACAGTGACAAGCTCCTCGTCGTTTATTTTCAGGATGTTACAGCGCTTCATGCTGTTGCACAGTATATCTTTGTTGTAGAAGCCCTGACGCAGGTTTACGTCGAATACCACCAGAGGATCGTTGTCGTCGGGCATGGCGTCGAGGAAGCGGTTGATGGTGTTTCGCGACACCACGTTGCGCTGAGCCAGCGAACCGAAGCATACGGCACGGGTGCGCTGTGCTATATTCTCGATTTTGGCTGTGTAGGGAATATTATCCCATGCCACATTTTCCTTGATGTCGTAAACGGGCACGCCGGCCTGGTCTATCTCAACCTGAACGGTACCGGTGGGATAGGCCACACGTTCGATGTTGTGGTTGAGCTGTTTGGTATCGAAATTATCAACGATTTCATTGCCGAGGTCATCGTTGCCGACGGCGCTGATAACGCAACTGTCGAGTCCGAACTGCTTTACGTGATAAGCGAAATTCGCCGGCGCACCGCCTATTTTCTTTCCTTCGGGGAGCATATCCCACAGGGCTTCGCCCATGCCTACTACAAGGTCTTTCATGATTTTATGCTGTTATTGGTTTTTGATTTTCATAGTGTAAACAAGCAGGTAAAGCACACCTGCCGACATAACGATTATAGAACCGAGCTGACCTACAGCACCGGCAGCGGCACCCATGGCGAGCGGGAAAATGGTGCCGCCGAAGAGGCCCATAATCATGAGGCCCGAAACCTCGTTGCGTTCGGCCGGAGCGGCGATAAGAGCCTGCGAGAATACCACCGAGAAGATGTTGGAGTTGCCCACACCAATAAGGCCGATGCCGGTGAAGAGCATGGTGAGGTCGCGGCAGGTCATAAGTATGGCCATGCCTGCAGCCATAAGCAGCACGCTGATGAGGAAGAAACTGCGCGGAGGCATCATACGCAGAATGAAGGCGCCCAGGAAGCAGCCGGCGGTACGGCAGATGAAGTAGACGGTGGTGCCGAAGATGGCTTCGTTGAGGGCCAGGCCCAGACGTTCGCTTATAACCTTGGGTGCGTAGGTGTTGGTGCCCACGTCGATGCCCACATGGCACATAATGCCTATGAAGCAGAGCAGAATGAAGGGGCGGCCGAGCAGGCGCACACATTCGCCGATGCCGGATACCTTGTCGGGCTTTTCCTCATGGATTGGGGTGGCACCCAAGGCAGCCAGCGACAGCAGGCAGATTACGGCGTAGATAAGGAAGAGTATACGCCAGTTGAGGCCGAAGGTCATCATGGCTGTGGCGGCGCCCCAAGGTGCGATAAGGGTGGCGGAGAACGAGGCGATGGCTTTTACAAACTGGCCAAAGGTGAGGGTTGACGCCAGTTTGTCGCTGCTTATGAGGTTTGTAACCAGGGGGTTGAGCGATGTCTGCATAATAGCGTTGCCTATGCCCAGAAAGGAGAACGAAAGCAGCATTATCATGTAGCTTTCGCCAAATAGCGGTATCAGCAGTGATATGAAAGTTACGGCCAGCGAGAGAAGCACGGTCTTCTTGCGTCCGATTTTGTTCATCAGCATGCCGGTGGGCACGGAGAAAATCAGAAACCAGAAGAATACCAGCGAGGGGAAGATACTTGCTGACGCCTCGGAGAGGCCGAGGTCTTTCTGTACGTAGTTGGTGGCAGTGCCGACAAGGTCGACGAATCCCATGGCGAAGAAGCAGAGCATCACGGGAATCATCTGTGCTATTGTGCTTTTGCGAGCGGTAGCGGCGGCAGTTTGATTGTTCATGGAGTTATGATGGATTATTCAGCGTTGATATTATAGATTTCGAGGGAGTTGAGCCGTGCGTTGCCCTTGGGGGCGGTCAGGCTCAGGGAGGAGTAGGGCTGCGAGGGGAAAACCAGGTTGGTCATGCAGCTGCGGCCACCGTTAGCGAATACTTCGATGCTGCTGCGGTCGACAAACAGGCGCAGGCTTAGTTTGCCGTTGCTTTCGAATGTAGGTGCCACAGTCACGGCGGGGAAGTCGAGGCTGAAATCAGTGCGTCCGCTTTGGGTGCGGTCGAAGCTCAGAGTGCGGTCGGCGGCATTATAGTTCAGCACCACTTTTTCGCCCTGCGGGTTGGCGAGAGTGATGTCGACATCGGCCGACGGAGAGTCGAGGGTGAGGCATATCTCGCATATGCCGTCGTTGCCGGCAGGCAGAGCGAAAGTGCGGGCCTTTTTTGATATCGAGACCGAGCCTGATTTCTTGAATATACCGGCTCGGAGGCCGTCGACTTCGGGCGATGGAGCCGAAGCCACCCGCAGCTCGCCGTCGGCGTCTGTAAAGAGGCTGAGGTCGCGTGGCAGGGTGTTGGCGCTGCGGAACTGCATTGTGGGCACATCGGCGGCGTACTGCCAGTTGCTCATCCAGCCTATGGCAGTGCGGCGGTTTTGGGGCGCGTCGAACCAGCTTACCAGAGCATAGTTGTCCTTGCCGTAGTCGAGCCACTTGGTGGGCACGTTGCCGCTGGAATCGCGGTCGGGCGTGAAAGTCTTGCCGTCGAAGTCGCCGGTAAAGTACTGAACGCCGCTGCCTCCGAAGGGGCCTCCGGGGTTGAGGTTCACAATCAGAACCCACTTTTTGTTTCCCTCCGGCGTGGTAAGTTCAAACAAGTCGGGGCACTCCCATACACCGCCCTGCGCGGCAACCTTGCCGAAGGCGCTGTTGAAGTTCCAGTGCCGGAGGTCTTTCGAGGAGAAGAAGAGAATTTCGTGGTCGAGGGCGTGAGCCAGAGTCATGTTCCACTCGCCGGTGGCGGGGTTGAAAAACACCTTGGGGTCGCGAGCCTCCGATTCCAGGGTTATGACAGGATTGCCTGGATAGATATCGAAGGTCAGGCCTCCGTCGTGGCTGAAAGCAATGTTCTGAGTCTGGCTTGCGTCGGCGGCGGTGTACATGGCTACCACGGCGTCGGTGCCGAATCCGGCGGTGTTATTTTTGTCGGTAACGGCGCTACCGCTGAAAATCGAGCCCATGGCCTGAGGTTCGATGGCCGGGGCGTGGTGCTCCCAGTGTAGCAGGTCGCGCGAGGTGGAGTGTCCCCAGGTCATGTTCTGCCATTTGGAGCCGAACGGGTTGTACTGGTAATACAGATGCCATACTCCATTGTCGCAGAACATGCCGTTGGGGTCGTTCATCCAGCCGTACAGCGGGG
>CAJUHX010000032.1 GCA_910586455.1 uncultured Muribaculaceae bacterium
TGATAGAGGTGATGCCGGTAGACAGCGAGCAGGAGGCACAGCAACTCAGCGGCAACGGCACCACCGAGAGCGAAAGCCTCAGCCGTGAACTCGAAAACATAAGCCACACCATCAACGTGGCGCTTATAGGCAACCCCAACTGCGGCAAAACATCGCTGTTCAACATCGCTTCCGGAGCCAAAGAGCATGTAGGAAACTACTCCGGCGTAACCGTCGATGCCAAAACGGGCCAATTCGAGCACCGCGGATACCATTTCAATATAATCGACCTGCCGGGCACCTATTCGCTGACTTCGTACTCGCCTGAGGAATTGTATGTGCGCAATTATCTGCGCGACAAGACTCCCGACGTAATCATAAACGTGGCCGACGCCTCCAACCTCGAGCGCAATCTGTACCTCACCACCGAGCTTATCGATATGGACCACTCGATGGTGATTGCCTTGAATATGTACGACGAACTGCGACGCGACGGCACACGCCTCGACTACAATACTCTGGGAAAGATGATAGGTGTGCCAATGGTGCCTGTAGTGGCACGTACAGGCGAGGGAATCGGCCCGCTGTTCGACGAAGTCATAGAAGTGTTCGAGGGCCGGCACAAGGCTGTGCGACACATTCACGTAAGCCTGGGCAACGACATAGAGAACGCCCTGAGGCAGATTATCGACGCCATAAAGGCCAACAAGGACATCGACCGGCACTTCTCGCCGCGATACCTGGCCATCAAACTGCTCGAAGGCGACAAGGACACCGCCGCCCGCATTGCCAGCATAGGCGGCGACGAGATTCTGCAACTGAGCCGCAGACTCGCCGACGAGCTCGACCGCGTACACGGCGACGATGTGGCCTCGGTTATCGCCTCGGCCAAATACGGCTTCATTGCCGGCGCCCTCCACGAAACCATGGAGCCTGGCGAACGGACTCAGGAAAACACCTCACATATCATCGACGCATTCGTCACAAATAAACTATTCGGCTTTCCGCTGTTCTTCCTTATCATGTTCGGCATTTTCTGGCTCACATTCTCTCTGGGCCGGTATCCGATGGACTGGATTGAAAGCGGTGTGGCATGGCTGAGCGAAACGGTACAGAACCTGATGTCCGACGGACCGCTCAAAGACCTTGTCGCCGACGGTATAATCGGCGGCGTGGGTGGTGTGATTGTATTTCTGCCGAATATTCTGATATTGTATTTCTGCATATCGTTTATGGAAGACTCGGGCTACATGGCCCGCGCAGCCTTTATCATGGACAAGGTGATGCACCGCATTGGCCTGCACGGCAAGTCGTTCATACCGCTTGTGATGGGCTTCGGATGCAATGTGCCGGCCATTATGGCCACACGCTCCATCGAGAGCCGCAGCAGCAGGCTCATTACCATACTAATCAACCCATTTATGTCGTGCTCGGCCCGTCTGCCGATTTATGTACTGCTGGCCGGCACTTTCTTTCCCACTCATTCGGCGCTGGTGTTCATGTGTATGTACATACTCGGCATACTGGTGGCCGTGGTCACGGCCAAAATGCTGCGTCGATTCTTCTTCACCACCGACGAAACTCCATTTGTAATGGAACTGCCCCCCTACCGGCTTCCAACCCTGAAGGCATCGCTGCGCCACACCTGGGCCAAGGGACAGCAGTATCTGCGCAAAATGGGCGGAACAATACTCGTGGCAAGCATAATTGTATGGGCGCTCAACTACTTTCCGCTGCACGACAGCGACAACACCGCTGCCGACGCTCCTGCTGCCTCTGCAGCCGTAGCCGACGACAACGCCATTGACTTCAACCGCGATTCATACCTTCAGATGTTAGGCAAGGCCGTCAATCCGGTCATGGAGCCGATTGGCTTCCACTGGCGTGCCACGGTGGCCGCCCTGGCCGGAGTACCGGCAAAAGAAATAGTGGTGTCGACCCTTGGAGTACTCTATACCAACGACGATGAAGCGAGCGATGCCCGCCTTGGCGAACGCCTCACCGCACCGTCACATATTACAGGCAAGCCCGACTTTACTCCGGCCTCCGCTATGGCGTTCATGATATTCATACTCCTTTACTGCCCGTGTATAGCCACTGTAGTGGCCATATCGCGCGAAAGCGGCAGCTGGCGCTGGGGAGCCTTTGCCATGTTGTATAATACTTTAGTGGCATGGCTGGTAGCCTTCGGCGCCTACAGGGTGATGTTGCTTTTCTGACAAACTTTTGCAAAGGTGCGTTTGTTATAACTTCATAACAAACTTTTACTTTTGCAAAAATGAAAAAACTCGCATCACTTATGCTGTTTGGTGCAGTGGCTTCAGCTCCGCTTGCCATGGCCGTGACACCGCTTTACTCCGACACTCTGCTTATTCCGGAACGCGCCATTATACTTTCCGGCGACATCATTCCGGAAAACAAAGACCAGATTGCGATTCTGTACTCGCGCGAAAATTTATCGTACAACGACCCCGGCGCTCCACGCTTTCTGTTCCTTGACCGCGAGGGCCGCGGTGCCCTCGGCATCGGCGGCGAAGTAAACGCAGTTGCCATGTACGACATGAAAGGAGCCATCGACAACGAAGGCTTCGCCACCTACGACATCCCCACCCCGGGCAATCCGGTTATGCGCAACCGCTTCGGAGCCGACGCCACAAACACTTCGCTGTTTCTGAAACTTGTGACAAAAAACACCGGAATCGGACGTGTGATTGTGTACATACAGACCAATTTCACAGGCAACGACGGCAATTACGGTCTGAAGCTGAAACAGGCATACGTAAGCGTAGGCGGTTTCCTTATCGGAAAGGGTCGCTCGACATTCGCCGATGCTGCAGCCGAAGCCCCGACTGTCGACGCCCAGGGACCAAGCGGACAGGTCGGCGCTAAAAATCTGATGTTCCAGTACAAAACTCCGTCGTACAAGGGTTTCAGCGCCGCCATATCGGCCGAACTGCCCGAGGCCGACTACACACTGGCCGCCGGCACCGAAAGCATTTCGCAGCGCTTCCCCGATATTCCGGTGTACGTACAGTACGCCTGGGGCAGCGACAGCCATATACGCGCCTCCGCCATGCTGCGTGAGCTGTCGTACCGGAGTACACTTGAACAGAAAAACCATTTCGCTACCGGATGGGGCGTGCAGCTCAGCACTGTATCGGACCTCGGCGCCGGACTGGGTGTATTCGGACATGCCACCTACGGCCAAGGCATAGCCGCTTACGTCAACGACCTCGGCGGAAACGGCTACGACCTTGTACCCGACGGCAACGGCAGGCTACAGGCCCCCGGAACATTCGCATGGACAGCCGGATTTACATATCAGCCCATAAAACCGCTGCTGCTTTCGGCTTGCTACAGCCAGGCACAGGCCTACGACCTCAAGTACATGACTGACGACAGCTATCGCTACGGCCAATATGCCGCTTTCACAGCTTTCTATAACGCAAACGCCGACCTGCAGTTCGGCCTCGAATATCTGTGGGGACGACGCAACGACGTCAGCGGACTTTCCGGCCACGCCAACCGGCTCGAAGCCTCAATCCAGTACAACTTCTGACATTTCCCTTCCCCCCGGAGCGGAGGCATCCGTGCCTCAGCAGTACAGATGTAATCAACCGTCGGCTATTGCAACAGTCGGCAGCTTTTTGTAACTTTGCAGCCTCAAAACACCGATATAATAATGGACAATCCGAATACAAACTCCCAGTTCGACGCGGCTCTGGCTGAATGCCGCAAAGTATTTACCGCCAAACTTCAGGACTACGGCGCATCGTGGCGCATAATGCGTCCGGCCGCGGTGACCGACCAGATTTTCATCAAGGCCAAGCGCATACGCTCGCTCGAGACCAAAGGTGTGTCGAAAGTGGGAGAAGGCATCCTGCCCGAATTCATCGCCATTGTCAACTACGGCATCATAGGCATTATACAGTTGCGCTATGGATACTCCGATACCAAAGACATGACTCCCGAACATGCCACCGAGCTGTACGACAATATCGCCGCCGAGGCAAAAAATCTGATGATTGCCAAAAACCACGATTACGACGAAGCCTGGCGCTCGATGCGTGTGCTGTCCTACACCGACCTCATACTCATGAAAATAGAACGCACCAAGGAAATTGAGGACAACAACGGCCTTACAAAAGTATCGGAAGGTATCGATGCCAACTATTTCGACATGATTAACTACGCCGTGTTCGGTATCATACAGCTGTGCGATGAAATCTGACGAAGCCCGGGCAACTGCGGCAAAAACCGAGAATAGACCGGGATTTTTTCACGGCGGCATAGTATGGCTGCTGTGGCTCTGCCGCATAATTGCCGGCGGTGCCTTTGTGGTTTCGGGCTGGTCGAAAAGCATCGACCCCTGGGGCTTCATCTATAAAATCGAAGACTACCTGGCAGTGTGGCAGATAAACGAGCCACGCGAACTGATTCTGTGCGGTGCTGTGGCCCTGTCGACAGTCGAATTCCTCACCGGCGTATGCCTGCTGTGCGGCATGCTGCGCCGTACAGCAGCCTGGACAGCAACGGCCATCATGGCATTCATGCTGCCGCTAAGTGTCTACATAGCCGTGGCCAACCCGGTGTCGGACTGCGGCTGCTTCGGCGACTTCTGGGTAATATCCAATACCGCCACACTGGTCAAGAACATAATAATCAGTGCGGCCTTAGCCACCATGCTCTTTATAGGCAACCGACGCGCCGCATGCCTGTTCCGTCCGGCCATACAATGGATAGCTGTAACACTGAGCGCCATATACATTCTCACACTGGCTGTATACGGCTACAACGTACAGCCGCTGATTGACTTTCGACCCTATCCCACCGGCACCGACCTGGCAGCCGAGATGGCCAAGGCCGACAGCAGCGATGACGCCGACGGCATACTGTTCGTTTACTCTAAAAACGGTGCCGAACAGAGTTTTACCATCGACAACCTGCCCGACAGCAGCTGGACATTTGTCCGACGCGACCTAAGCTCCCTACCCATTGCAGCATCCTCGAAAGCCTTCGGCATATACGATTCCGAGGGCGACGACCTCGGCAGCGAACTCATTCAGCCACAGGGCACAACCGTACTGGTGGTGGTTGCCGATCCCGGACTGCACTACCTGAGCCGTTCGCGCTTCGTCAATGAAGTCGCAGCTATCGTGAAAGCCGACGGCGGCGACATCATAGGCCTGGTGGGTGCGCCACGCCAGGTAATCGAGCAATGGGCCGACCTGGCACTACCTGACTTCGACGTATTCTCAGCCGATGATACCGAACTGAAATCGCTCGTTCGCGGCGACGCCGCAATGGTACTGCTGCACAACGGCAAAATTGTGTGGAAGCGCACAGTGGGCTCGCTCGACGCCGACTTCACCTCAAGCCACCCGCACCTCGACAGCTATATTGCCATGGAAGCACCCGACAGCGGCAGACTGTTTCTGCAACTCACACTTGCATATATGGCACTTATGCTGATTACCGCCGGACTGAATCTTATCCGCATGAAGCATAAAGCGTAAAAACCCTTTGCCAAATATTTGGCACTTTTCCGACTTTTTTGTAATTTTGCAGCCGGAAAAACAAACAACTCCAACATACAAACAAAAAATGAGAAAGAATATAGTTGCCGGCAACTGGAAAATGAACACCACCCTCCAGGAAGGTGTCGCCCTTGCCGAAGAAGTAAACGCCGCTCTGGCCGGCGCACAGCCCAAATGCGATGTAGTAATCTGTGTTCCCTTCACTCACCTGGCAAGCGTAAATGCCGTTATCGACCAGAACAGTCTGGGCCTTGGTGCAGAAAACTGCGCAGACCACGAAAAAGGCGCATACACCGGCGAAGTTTCGGCTCCCATGGTAGCCAGCACCGGCGCAAAATATGTAATTCTCGGCCACAGCGAACGCCGTCAGTACTACGGCGAAACCTCTGAAATCCTCACCGAAAAGGTTAAGCTCGCACTCGCCAACGGCCTTACCCCCATCTTCTGCATCGGCGAAGTTCTCGAAGAACGCGAAAACGGCACATACAACGATGTAGTTAAAAAGCAGATTGAAGAGGCACTCTTCGGTTTCAGCGCCGAAGACTTCGGCAAGTTCGTTCTCGCCTACGAACCCGTATGGGCTATCGGCACCGGCAAGACCGCTACCGCAGAGCAGGCCGAAGACATGCACGCACATATCCGCAACGTAATCGCCGAAAAGTACGGCAAGGAAGTAGCCGACAACACCTCGATTCTATACGGCGGCAGCTGCAAGCCCTCCAACGCAGCCGAACTCTTTGCCAAGCCCGACGTTGACGGCGGCCTCATTGGTGGCGCTGCCCTCAAGTGCGCCGACTTCATGGGCATCGTAAACGCATTCTGATTCACACTCTGAATCAACCGAAACAAACGTGGCATCCATGCATGGGTGCCACGTTTGCTTTATCAGAACCAATGTGAACGCCGAGGCATGTTTTTGAATAATTGAAACTCCCGGAATATATTTATAGTCGGCTTTGGCTTTGCATCTTCTGAGCTTATGTCGGCTTGATCCTTGATTTTTGTATCTCGCGGCCGTTCCGCGCGATGCCTGCAAAAATAACATTTTGCGGTACGGAAAATAATTAGTAATTTTGCAACTGGTATTCTCTATTGAAACCTCACGACAATGAAACTCAGCTTACGCAACATAGCAACCGCCCTGCTCTTCTCCGGCTTCTTACACGCCACAGCGGAAGCGCCGGATTCAACAATCGTCGACAGAATCAATGCCTCGGAAACCATCGAGGTAATTCAGCCGGCAGCGTTGGAGCAGAGGCTCATACCCAACCGTGAGGCCGACGCGGTCACATCGGCAAACCATGCCACACCCGCTGCCCGCTCCGGCTTCCGCATTCAGATTTTTGACTCAAACGCACGCGGCGCACGCAACGAAGCTCAAGGCAGAAAGCGAGCCGTAGAAAGCCGCTTTTCAAAAATGCGTGCATACGTGACATTCGACTCTCCATACTGGCGTGTACGCGTGGGTGACTTCCACACCCGTGCAGAAGCAGAACATGCTCTTACCGAACTCCGCCGGTCATTCCCCGGTTCAGGAGCATCGTTCCGCATTGTACGCGACCGAATTAACTAAGAGCTTGTTTAAAAACATTGAATTAAAGTGTTACCAGAAGAAGAACAGAACCGCAGAATAGAAGAAATCGCCAAGCACATGGAGGCCATAATAAGCCTGCTTGGCGAAGATCCTGCCCGCGAGGGCCTCGCCAAGACCCCTATGCGGTCGGCCAAAGCCTTGTGGTACCTCACATCGGGATACCGCCGCGACCCGTCGGAAACTATCCGCCAGGCGCTTTTTGAACACGAAGGTTCTAAAATGATTATTGTGCGCGACATCGAGTACTACTCCATGTGCGAACACCACATACTGCCGTTTTTCGGCAAAATTTCCATAGGATATATACCCTCGGGACGCATCATAGGCCTGAGCAAAGTGGCTCGTGTGGTCGACTGCTATGCACGCCGCCTGCAGGTGCAGGAGCGCTTTACGGCGGAAGTTTGCCAAGAGATTGCCATTACCTCGGGGGCTCTCGGCGTAATAGCCGTAAGCAATGCCCAGCATCTGTGCATGAAAATGCGCGGTGTCGAGAAGCAGGATTCCACCACCACCACAATCGAATACTGCGGCGCTTTCGCTGAAAATCCCGCCTTGCGCGAGGAATTCCTGCGACAGTTGCAGCTTTGATTTTTAGCCTTGCACTTAAAACAGGTAATTGATTACAGCGATTACCGCCAGCAATACCAATATAGCCCCGGCAAGACGCCAATAGAAGCGTTGCCGGGCTTTTTTCTTGCCCTTTCCTTTAATAAGGGTCGGAACCACAAACCAAAGGAAAAGGCCTATTACAGCAAATGTTATTACTGATGACATAGTTTACAGATTTATTCCAAGCTGTTTTACAATAACTTCCTGAATAAGCGGCGTGATGTGTGACTTGTCGCCTTCCGAAACCGCCGAAATGGCGAATATGTTGAAGCCTGCAAAGCCCTGCGCCCAGTGTACCAGATTACCCAAATCGAGGTCGTCGACAAGATAGTTGCGCAGTTCTTCCTGCGAGTTCATGTCAACTCCTGAAGGTATGTAGCCGGTGTCGCACTTGGGCAGGACAATGTTTATATGTACCTTCGACTTGTCGTTGCCATGCTTGTTGAGGTTATTGTCGATGGCTGTGCGCAGGTCGCTTACAGGCAGCTGACCGCTGATTTCATCGGCATGTCTTTCAAGCCACTTGCGGAATGTCACCGAGGTATCGCAGTCGCTGAAATCGGTGGTAAAGGGGTCGAGCAGCAGCAATACCGAATTCACATTATGGAAAAAACGGGCTGCATAGCCTGTGTTGGCACTGCTGTTCGGGTCGAACACCTCGCCGCCGACGTCGTTGATAAACAGTCGGTAAGGCACCGGCATATTCTTGCGCTGTATAATCAGCTGGGTAGAGGCCAGATCGTCGGTGGAAGTTTTGGCGGGCATGTCGGCCTCGTCGATTCTGCCGTTTCTGGCTATATTTGCCACCTTGCCGGTAAGATTGCGGTCCTTGATGCTGTTTTTTACATCGGTGAACTCCACACGCTCGTCGCCGGCGGAGCGGAAAATCTCGGCAATCATGCGGTAAGTGAGTGTACTCTTGCCGGCCTTGGCACTGCCTACCATTGCCATATGGCACTCGGTGCCCTCGTTGGCCTGAATAAGGTGGCCGCAGTTGGCGCAGCGGCGGACGAGATCGTCGCGGCCGTTGAACAGCATCGTAGGCATACTCTCGCCGGTCTGGGGGTGAGTGATATGGAACAGACCGTACATGCCCGGACGCAGGCTGATGTCGTTAGGCAGCTCGCAGTATCCGTCGGAGCCGCGCGACAGGTACACAGCCGGTTCGGAAGGCTGCTGGCAGTGTGGACAAGGATGCTTTATATTATATCGGTTGGTCATTATGCGCTCTACAAGCATGAATGTGCCTGCAATCAGGAGCCACAGAAGGGCCAGACCAAGGAACACTGCTATTGGTGTGGCGGCAATCAGCACTGCTTCTACCCAGTAGTCCTGCACCAGCTGCATCGAGAAGTCGATTACATTCAGGCGGTGGAAGAATGCAAGTCCGGCATCGGCACATCTGTCGCCGAAGCCGGTGATATCATCTTCGAACGCCCAGATTATACCGCCGAGTATCGCCGGTATCGCACCTACAAAAGCTCCGCACACACAGGCTATGATGCCTAGCACACAGCTGATGATACCTACCCACAGCAGTATGTAGCAGAGAATCTTCAATAACCACATCAGCCCAAAGCCCACTCCGCCTACAACCAGCAGTATGATAATCGAGGCTACAGCGGCGGCCAGCAATATGGCCGATATGTAAAGCACTGTGCGATACGGTGCTATATTAAAGAAGAAGGTACGCCGCATGCCGTCTTCGTGGGTGCCGAATATCTTCTCGTTGGCATCTTCCATAAAGTAGGCAATCATGCCGCCTATGGCAAGGAGTATGGTGAGTATCAGCAATATCCACTTTACCACATCTTGGGTCTCCTGACGCGCCACGGGGTCGACGTAGTCTTCGTCGGCGATTGCCTGTACCGGCCCGGTATAGTACGGATTATCCTCGGGCTCGAAACGTTGCGGATTGGTCACATAGCCTATGGTGGCTGTACGACCGTTCCACGCATGTTCTATCGGGAACCAGGTATATCCGTCGCGTTCCAAGCCATCGGTGCTCTGAAAGTAAACTATATCGCCCGGCTTAAGCTGTCCCATCAGGGTAGCACCTGCATATGGATTATTGCGTACATTCAATTTCTTGCCGTCGCTTACCACATATCGTATTTCCTTCAGCTCGGGATGGGTGCCATATTCTTTGGCCAGGACTGCGCTACTGCCTGCGAGTACAAGCAATAACAGCAAAATTACTCGGGTCAGAGTTTTCATAGTTTATTTGTGTGTTTTCGGTTTTACATCATTATCGGTATTTGCCTCATTTTTCTTTTTACTGAACAGACTTTTTATACGGTCGGATATCGAGGGTCGGCGGCTTTTTTCAATCTTAGCGTGTGCCTTGGGGAAATATCTGCTCAGGAAATCCATAGCCGAGGCGTCATCAAGCAGCAGACCGTTGATGTCGCATAGCAGGTCGAGCATCTGTTGCGGTTTGAGTTTGCGGTAGCGCAGCACCTCAATCCAATATTTCTGTGGCTGAGCCAGCTTCCTGGACGAAACCATAATACTCTGCTCGGTCATTATGCCATTGTCCAGGAAATACGGCACGACATCGGCAACGGAGATGGCCGGCGACTGCAATATTTGCGGTGCGATACGGCTCAGATAGGCGTTCATGCCAAGTTCTTTGGCCAAACTGAAAATCCGGGGCAGACGAGCTTCTATACCGCTTTCGGCCTGCGACAGCAGTAAAGCAAGGGGCTTGAATGGCTCTAAAACCGATTGTGGCAGACGGCTTCTGCCCAACTGATGGCAGAGTCCGACTGCATCGTCAGGTGTCAGGGCACGGTTCTTTACTGCCGATAAAATAGCTTCGTACAGACCGCGGAACACATTGTCGCCACGGCCTCTGGCCCATGTGGCGGCTCCGGGATTCTCGCCATATTCGCAGAGATTGGATGTAAGCTTCTTTATGCGGTCGGGGCTGTCGGTACGGAAATCCTCGAAAATCTCCTCGAACAGCGCGCAGTAGCGCTGATCAGCCATATACAGGGCCAGATGACCGGTATAGGCGCTCTTGTCGATAAAACGCAAAGCCGATTTGTAGCGGCTCTTGAATTCATTGCGGAAAGCAAGGAAATTTTCGGGCGACTGCAATATCATGGCAGTCATGGCCGCTTTGTTCGACTCTACCTGCTTGTCGAAGTTCACACCGGTCGAACGCAGTATAAAAGTCATCCAGCCAAGCATCTGGTTCAGATTCGAAACATTGTCGAAACTGGCCTGCACACTCCGGTTCAAACGCTGCTGCTCCTGAGGGTTCTCGGCAAAACACTCGCAGAGCGCGGCACGGAACTTGTCGTTAAGAGCTACTGTACGCAAGGCAAAATTACCATAGTCGTGGAAGTAATTATACAGCTGCGACAAGGCATCGGGGCCTATGTCTTTGTAACGGTCGAACATGTCGGACATGCACCAGCGCACCTTGCTGTGGAGAGTATTGAAATCGCCTGCAGCAGCCAAAGCTGCGATTTCATTATAATGAGCCTGACGTTCGGAGGTATCCACGCGGTCGCCGGCAGTGAAATCATAGAATGTCCACTGACTTTTGAATATCTCCTGGTCGTAAAATTTGTTTATCAGATAAATGTTCACATCCTTTTTCTTGCCCTCGCTGCTGTAGTCGCTCAAGAAGCTCATGTCGCCGACCATCTCAGGCGGCAGCAGGCGCGCCAGAGCGGCCATCAGGCGTGGAGCCTCGTCGACCTCGGTTTTAAGCAACAGAGGCTTGCCCGACTTACGGCTCCGGATAAATGCAAACAGCACATCGAGTGCCACAGGCGTGATTTCGGCGGGTGCCTTGGCGGTAAACGGAATCACATCGTAAGGCAGCGTGGGCTGCTGGCCGAGCGATATGCCGCGCATTTCCTCGTTGTCGGTCCGCGGTGCGGGTGAAGCCGGAATGAAATGGCGACTGCCTGCCGCGGCATCCTCCAGCAGAATTTCGAAGTCAACAGCCTGCGGCAGTGAGTCGAACGCATAGGCATCGACCACATAGTTGCCCGGGCGGGTTGCCTTGCCGTTTTTATAAAAGGTGTAGTCGAAACCCACCACAATCTTACGTCCGAGCACATAGTATCGGCTCTTGTCGCTCAGGGTAACAGAGCCGAAGAAGTACTGTGGCGGTATACCCAGAATCAAGTCGGGGTTCTGCTGTAGCGCAGATGGCACCATATCGTCCCCCCGCTTGTCTAACGAGAACATCCCGGCATCGGCCATGGCCGATGTCAGCTCCGGAGGAGTCCCCTCGGTAACGGAGCGTACGCCGAAGCCCGACGAGCCCGACACACCCTTCTCCGACGAGTTGTATATCACGTGATAGTATTTCATGGTATTATTTTTGGTTTATAACCGGTATTTTAAACTGCCCGAGCTTGTAGAGAATCCATACCAGAGGGTCGACCACCCGGTAGGGTTTGACCTCGTCGAGGCTCATGTTGTCGTCGGGCATACCGCCGAGCGACGACACCCCGAAGAACTTGTAGTTGTTGTCCGGGTCGTTGGGATTACGCTTGTCAGGCGGAAGTTCGCGGTTCTTCTTGCTTGCCCACTTGTGTGCGAAATGACGGAAGTCGCCTTCGTCCCACTCTTCCTCCATGGTCTGCTCGATCACCTCGCTGATGGCATTTATTTTGCCAAGGTCCACTTCGCCGCTCTTCAGGTACGAACTGTCGTTGAGGCTGTTGCCACGGGTAAATTCGTCGGCGTTGAACGACAGGTCCGACTTATTGTCGATTATAGCGTCGAACTTGCTGAACACGAAAGCAAAAGGTTTTGAATACAGTTTTTCATCGCCCTCGAAACTGTCAAGCGAGTACTGTATATCCTGCATGGGAGCGCTTGGCTGGCCTGCGAACTCGCTGAAGCCTTTGTTCAGCAGAATTGTCTTTACCTTGGAAATTGACAGGACATCGAGCACACAGATAACGCCCGACGATTGTTGCAGGTAACGTACATTGTTTTTAAGATTCTCCTGAAATTTTTCGCCGGCGGTATCGTAGAACACCAGATAAATGTCCTTGTTGGTCTGCTGCTGCGACAGATGGAAAATCAGCGGTATGTCTTTGGCGTTCTCGGGTGTCTTGGCCAGCATGGTCAGGTCTTTGAACAGTCGGCGGTCAAGGTCGCGGTATCGGTTCTGTGTCGACTCATTCTTGTGTCCGTCGCGGTATATCTGTGTGGCCGATACCTGCAGGTCTATTTTGTAACCGTACTTGCTCAACTGGTGTATAAGTGCCACTATATAGTTGGTCTTGCCGCTCGACGGACTGCCGATTACAGATATAATCTCAGCACCTTTTTCAATCATGTCGGTGGGCAGCCAGTTAAGGCAGTGGGGGCATACGAAACGTCGCGAGTTGTATCCGCAATTGTCGCAGCGCTGGGCCTTCAGGCTGGGCCCGGTAAGTTTCGACATAAAGCCGCCTTTCTGCGGCCATACATTGCGTATGGGCAGGTCCTCGCCTTTCCAGTAGCGGTCGTAGGCCCTGCTGGTAATGCGGCGGCAGCGGTATTCGCCATCGCTGTTGCGCTCTTCACTTTCGCACTGATATAGGGCTTCGCTGTTCTGGAATTCCTCGAAGCAGTACGGACATAGTATTTTCTTTGTTGCCATTGCAAAATTATCGGTTTATAATTCCACGTTACATTCGTTGCAGTCGAATGCGTTATTGATACCTATAGCTTCATCGGGGTGCGGTTTGAAATAAACCCGCAGGCGCGAAACTCCGTCGCACTGCGGCAGAGGCAGATCGGCACTGAATTCAAAGGGGCCTTCCTCTCCTTTGTCATATTCGGCGCGGATATATTTGTCCTGTATTGAAGCCAGCGGACGGTCCTGAATCAACAGCACGCTGTTACAGGGCAATGTGCCGCCACCGGGCAGTTCAGCTTTGACTTTAAGTACTTTCTTAGAGCGGAACAGACCGGTTTTCACTTTCTCTACCGAGGCAGTAAGGCGCACCGGTATCAGTTCGGCCAGCTCCACCACAGGCAGCTCCTCGCAGGTGAGTTTTTCATCCTCGATCTGCTGCACCAGACGGCGTTTGACACTCACGTTGCCCTCGCGTTTGAACTGCTTCAGCAGCTCGCAGTAGCGTGGATATTTATGCTCGTAATCATCTATGGCATCACATATTGCCTTGTACGCCGTATCGTCGTTCGCACAATTTTTGCACACATCATTAATGGTGCGCACATCCTGTATTATGCGCTCGATAATGGCCCGCGCGCCCTCGAATTTGTCGGTTTCGGCAAATATGCTGCGGCAGGCGTCGAGTTCGGTTCGGTACGCCCCGATTTCGGCCGCATAATCCTCCAGCGGATTGCGGGTGGGGCAATTTCGTTTCCATTGCTCGCGGGCTTCGTCGAACTTGCCGCCGGGCTGCGCCAAGATGCGGCCCACGGTATCTACCGCCTTGGCTACCTCACGGCTGAACCGTTCTGCATCTTCACTAAGGCGTTTGGCAATGTCGGCAGTGCTTGCGGCGAGCGCGCGTATGCGCTCTGCATTACTTATCCAGGCTCCGATAGCACGGCGTGCCTGGCTCTCGACATTGCGAATCTTATCGAAGTCGGTCAGGTTCTCGCTTGCATTCGGCGCCACCACAGTGCTGTACAGACTCAGCAGTTCGGGCATTTTGTCGGGGGTGATTACCGTCACAAGCTGGTTGCTGCCCATGTTGTTGATACAGCGGCGCACAAAGTCTTCGTCGTCGAAGGCCTCGCCCAGCAGCACACACTGCAGCATGTCGTTGCGGGCCACACTATTGCGGTAGGTTGCCATCCGGCGCACGGTTTCGGCCACCGCCGTGTCGCGTATGGCATTGAGCTGAGTATTGTCGACAACGCACGGATAGCGGGTATCGGGGTCGCTGCTGTAATGAAAGGTTATACCGAAATTCGGGTCGCGGCGCTGACGCAGCCATTCGTCCACGAACTGCATCTGGTAGGCAGTTTCGCGCGGTATGTCGTCCTCGCGCAGAAAGTTGTGTGTACGCTGCATTATCGACAGCACTATCTTGACCAGAGCGGCCCGCAGCGGATTGCTGCCCATGCCGCTGAGTGTGCAGTCGTCGTCAAGCGGCAGGAACACGCTTCCGTCGCAGGCATAGCAGCGCATCATCATGTCGCCGCCCGATGCCTCGAAGAACACCACTTTCTGGCCGAACTCCGCACGCAGTTCGGGGCGCATACGCCCTACATAAGCCAATGCCAGAGCCTCCACGCCAAGCGAATAGTTTACTGTTGCAAACGATTGCTCCTGCATGTGGGCTATGAATCTCTTGCGTGCGCAATCCGAGATATTTCCGGCGAACACATACACGGTGGGAATGTCCACCTCCCTGCGGATGCCTCCGGAGCTGTAGAAGTCGCGCAAGGCGCGGATTATGCCCGAGTTGTCGAGCAGTGTGGTGTAGGGCAGCGAATCGAGCACGGGAGTGGAATACCGGCTGTCGCTGTCGATTGCAGCCCAGATATCGCCCAGATAACCGGGGCGGCCGTTGTTGAAAGCGGCCTTGAACGAACGGCCATACTCCAGAGCCGAATTGTCGGCAGGTGTGTAGAAGTACAGCCACAGACAGCCGTCGGCTGTGCCGCGGAAGACTTCGTAGTACCCGTCGCCTTTGTCGACTACGGGTACTATGAAATCGCTGTCGCAATATAGTATCAGACGAGGTTCTGCCATACTCAATTCTGCTTGAATATCTGTGGCATCAGGCAGTTGTTGAGGTAGTACAGGCCCGATGCTATGAATATGGGCATACGGTAGTTGGCCGCACCGCGCTCGTCATCGTTCACAAAGAATGCAGCCAGATTATTCAGGCCCGAGGTACCCTCGCGCAGCCCTTCGATTTCCTCCACAAAGTGGCACTTCTTCACAAATGTGGTGAAGATGCCTATGAAGCGGTTGAAGTTCTCGAACTTGGAGGTATTGAAGCCGAACAGCGATATGTTCTTGAACATTTCCTCGCCCAAAACTTCCAGTTCGCCAAGTTCGCGTATTCCTGAAGGAGTACGGTAGGTGATGTTTTTCTCACCCACTACCTCATGGCGTTCCATTTCAGCAGACGCGCCGCCCGAAGGTTCACCGTAGTCCGAATAGTCATCGTAGTAGCCCTGGTCTTCGTCCTTGTTATGGTCGTTTATGCCAAGGATGGCATCATTCGGATTGGTAGAGAGTTTTACCAGACCTTTGGCTACCTCGCTCTTGTTTTCCATGCGGTCGCCGTCGAGGTTGCTGTCGAGGTTGTCAAAGAGGATACGCACCCGGCGGTCGGGCATGCCCAGACCGGCGGTAATGCAGGCGCCCAGATAGCGGCATGCCTCGCGTCCGTTGTCCTCAAGGGTAAAGAAAAGCCATTCGAACAGGCGTCCGCCTTTGCCGTAGTAACGGAAGCGGATTTCGTCGGTGGGCAGGTTATTCTTGGTAATGGTTTCGCGCAGCAGTATGCCGGCGTAGAACGCCAACAGACCGGTGATATAGGCCGGCAGAGCGAATGCAAATGGAATGTTGCTGCGCATGTGGTCGTAGAAGTCGGAGAACTCCTTGCGGCTCTTAAGCTGGTCGAACACATTGTTCAGATAGTAAGGCGCACGCTGGTATTTTTGCGGCTCCTTGCTTATCACATCGGCTATATTCAGCACATGAACACCGGTTTTCTTCGATTCGTGGAAGTTGTACAGGGCCTTACGGAACTGCTCCGAACGGTTGATTGCGTCGAAGAACATGCCTGCGGCCACACGTACCGAACACTGCGAATACAATCTCTGGCCACTGCCTTTCAGGTCGGTGGGGTCAAGGCCTAATATAAGTATGTCGGACGTGCTTCCACCTATGTCGATGCCGAGGAAGAGGTTATTGGGAGTAAGCGCCGCCGAATACCCCTGGGCATAAACGCATACCGCCTCGGCTTCGGTAAATGACTGGTTCTTGCTGATGCGGACTCCTTCGATGGTACGGCCAATGGTATCGGTAAGATTTTTGAATACCTGTGACAGTGATGCCGTGTCGGTCATGGCGCTCGGGAACGACCAGCGCAGTTCTGACGGAACAAGTTCCTTGCCGAAAAGGTCGGCGCAAATCTGCAGCCACACCATTGAGATGAACGACTTGCGTTTTTTCTCGTTCTCGCCGCGTGCCCATTTCATGTTATAGTTCAGGCGTCCGGCATTGGTCTGGATTATGTATTCGTTCATGGAGTGAACCGTGATATTGGTTTCGTTCACGGGCACACCGCCAATGATGGGTTCGTCGTCCTTAGCAAAATTGTCGGCTATGTACTGTATATCATGCTCATGAAGCCACGATTTTATCTGTCCGTTACCGTTGATAGGCTCCTCGTTGCTGATAAACAGCAGCTCGTCCTTGGCGGCCATTGCTCGCGGAACATTATCAAAGCCCACTATGGCAAGACGGTGGTTGCTGAAAGGCAGCGGCTCGGCATCGCGCATACCGCGTGTCTTGTAATAGGCACAGGTATTTGTGCTGCCGAAGTCTATGCCTACGGTAGCCTTCTCGCATACCTCGGGGTTGCGGTTGAGCACTTTCATGTAGGCGGTTTCGCCGAAGCTTACTGTATCGCCGTCGCCGCCGGGTGTCTTTATCACCAGGCGTCCCGCAGTCCAGTCTTTTTCATTGCGGCGCACATGCACCGACACATATTTCAGCGGGGTATCGCTTTTGACAATCTCGTAGGGCCACATGCCGCTGTTGGCTTTGTCGACCGGATATTTCACCATAAACATCTTCGACTGCCACTCTTCAAGGCCCTGCGCGCCTATGCTGCCATGCAGATAACTTTCCTCGAAGTTCTTGCCTTCGAATTCAGGTATCATGCGCACTCCGCCCGGAATATTGGTGGGGAACTCGCTGTAGTAGAAGTACTGCTTCCAGTACTCCGACTTGAAGTTGGGCCATACGAATACCTTGCCGTTGCTGTCGGGCAGCACTATCTCATAGGCCTTGGAAAGTATCTCCACAAAGTCGTTCGAGTCGCCCAGCTTTGCCTCGAGCATGGCTACTACTTCGTTGCCTTTCAGCTTGGCGCGCAGGCGAACCTTGGAGTTGCCGTTGTCGTTGATTATGCCGTTGAGCGAGCCGAACAGGTCGATTGCCTTGCTCGACAGAGGTAGCGAGAAGAAGTATGTGTTGCCGCTGATTTCGTCCTTGGCCTTGAGGTAATACACTGCGGCGCGGTCGTAGTCAGCCTCGTTGTCTACCGCCATCCAGCCTACCAGGTAGCCGCCGGGAATCATCAGTTCGCTGATGTCTTCGATGAGTACGGCGCCGGCAGGCTCGGCCAGGAAGAATGCGCCGCCGTGCCACCAGTATTTGGTATTGGTAACGAAAAGTTTCGACAGAGGACCGCGCGGTACAATCTCGGTGCGTATGGTCAGGGGTACCGGTGTGAGATGCTCTTGCTGAATGTCGAGGGCGCGGGCTATTTCTTCGCTCCATGTCTTGATTTCCTCGCGGAGGATATGGTCTATTTCAATAGCCTTGTACTTGTCGTCGCCCAGCACTTCTGACATGGCGCTGCGGTAGGCCTCGCGGTTCTGGGTCAGCATCGACAGGAAGGAGTATATCTTCTCCAACTGCTTCACATCCACCTTGCGGCGCACATCGGGCGATGCCGGGTCGGTGAACTTGCCGTCGATAATCCATGGCAGGTCGCCGTCAACCTCGTAGTTCACCGAGGTAAAGAATATGCTGTAGGGCGAAGTGGCGCCCACAAGTTTCTTATTCGCCTGCTTGTCGCCGTAGTACAGCAGCTGTATCGATGCCGGATTCATGCCGCCGGCCTCTATCTGCCACAGCGATTTTTCCTTGAAAAGCATCTCGCCGTATGTGGCGCGGATGTTCATGGACTCGACAGTGCGGCATCCGTTGAGTGCTATTGGCTCGCTGAGCGAGAAACGGTCGGGAAAGAGTATATATGTGGCCATCAGACCGCGCCACTCGTTTTTCAGTGCGCGATAGCACAGAATCAGCGTACGTTTGTCGCTGTAATCGTTGGTATTGGTCTGCAGGGCATAGCCGGTCATTTTGGCGCGTGCCCAAGGCGATGGAACGCCTGAAATCAGGTCGTTGAATGTTTTCTGACCGGCTGTGGTGTCGCCCGAGCTGGTCACAAGCTTGTCGATGAAAGTCTTAGGGTCTTTCAACGAAAGCCATTCATGTATGGAGGTACCGTCTACCGGATTTTCCGACAACGGCAGAAATGGTTTGGCCATAGTTACTTATTTGTTGAAATAAAGTTTGTTGAAGGTGGCGTAGGTACGTTCCATCAGATGTCCCATGGTCTGGTTCTTGCTGGAGTCGGTTTCTTTTTCAAAGGTGTTGCGTACCTTGTCCCACAGCGCGTCGCCGAAGAGGCCGCTTGCCGAGAATTGCTCGGGGCTGTCGCCGTAGAACATCTCCTTGTTGTACTTTTTCTTTCGCACATCGATGCCTTTGTCGAACACATTGGGGTGCAACAGCATGCCCTGCCCTCCGGCCGAGTCATACATCTGCTGTGCCCAGCCGCTGTGCGCGCCGGCATCGTAGAAAGCCTTGATGTAGTTGTTCAGAGGTTCGAGTTCTTCTTTTTCCTTGATACTCGTCAGATACTGGTTGGCCATCTGGCGGAAGAAGTCGCCGCGGGCATTAGTCATGGCGGCGGCCACGAAACAGCCGAAGCGGTTCTTGAATTTCTCGTTGTCGTCGGTAAAGTTTATAAAGTCGAGGCGCTCGTTGTCGTCGGCCTGCATATAGTAGAATATCGACTCATCCTGCTGACGTTCGAACGGCTTTTCTTTGCGGCTCTCCTTGAAGAAGTCGTATGCCGCGAATGCCGCCAGCAGCTCTATATAGTCCACGGGGTTCTTCTGCTTTTCGCCGCCGGTGTCGAAACCGGTGTCGGAGGGCAGTTTCACCGGGCTGTTGCGTCCTATCAGATAAAGGCGGTTGTATGTTTCTTTCACCGTGGGGTCGGAACGGTAGAACATAAGTGCTGCCTGCGAGTTGAGGGCGAATTTCGATGCATCAGCGCTCACCTCGCCACCCTTGCGGTAGTCGAAAGTAAAGTAGCCGGTCAGGACTACCGAGCCAAAGTAGTTGCCGCTGAGAATGTCTATGTCGCTGTTGTTGAATATCAGCTTGGCGGCGATGTTGAGCGCATCGGGCAGAATGGGTATCGACGAGGCACCTGTGCCGCCGAACACCGAGCCGAATATAAACACCTTGTGCTTGGTGCCTTCCTTGAGGTACGACAGGAAGTTGCGCAGGCCTGAGGGTCGTTCGGGATTGTCGGCGACCTTTTCGGCTGCCTCGACTATAGCGTGATACATCAGCATCGAACCCATCTGGGTCTGAGCACGGTAACCGTGGTGCAGCGACATGCCGCGGACTTCTTTCGACAAAAACAGGTCCACGATATCCGACTCGTGATATGCCTCGTTGCCGCCAATACTGCGTTTTTGGGCAGTAGAATAGTCCGAAATGGAGTCGAATGTGGTTTCCTCGCCATACTCAGGGCTGAATTCGTTGTAATGTATTTTGGCGGAGAAGAAAGTATTGGCGAGGGCTTTTCCGCCGTTAACTTTATTGTAGTTGCCAATCAGCTCGCGCACGCGCTTGAAGTTGCCGTTGGCTATGTCGGTGTCGAGGGCAAGTATGTTCACCTCGGTATCGTCGAACATGCCCATGGCGCAGAGATGCACAAAGCTCTCCACGCAGCGCATGCCTGTGCCACCGATGCCTATTATATTGATTTGTTCGGGCATGGTTTAGTTATTTTTGGGAAATATCGACTCAAGTTTGGTTTTCTTGCTCTGCATCTTCACCAGTACGAAACCGATGATAAAATATACTATTGCTGCAACCACACCTGCCAGACCCATGTGCATCATATAGTCGCTGCGGAAGGCCGGAGTAGCGATTTTATTGAAGAACATAAAGTAGTTTACCATCACCGGAGCCACAAGGGTCAGTACCATGAGTACAAAGAAGGCCACACGGCGCTTGGAGCCGGAGTTGTCGCGCCGGCCGGGCTCCCATGGTATCATATTAGCCACTATTACCATAATAAGCACCATCACCACGGCGATGATGAGCGAGTAGATGTAGGTCGATGTGATGGCGCTGCCGAGCTGCGCGGGTGTTTTTATAAGTTCGTTGAACATAACAGTTATAGATTACAGGTATTTAAGTAAATAGTATATATCACGTTATTCTTGCGGTTGCGGGGGTTTACGCTGTCATTGATAAGAGCCTGGCGTATGCTTTCGTAAAGCGAGGTATTAAATCGGCCTTCGTTGGCGGATTGAATCGATTGCCACTTGAACATGCCTGCCATATCGTCGTTGCCGCTCAGATTCTCAACGGCATCGGTCACTACAAAGTCCACTTTCAGCAGGTTTGGATTGCCGTCGGCAAGCAGTGTGGTGCCGTCCATCTTTTCGTCGAGCTGCAGCATTATTTCGCCGCTTTCATCAAACACTTTCTTGTTGATGGTCAGCAGGTCGCGCACTTCGTCGAACGCCTCGGCCGGAAGCAGGCTGCCATTGGCCTGCACCGAATCGAGGTACTGCATGTAGGCGGGTGTGAGCTGATATACCTTTACATCGACTCCGGTCACCTTATAGGCATCGGACGGGCTGGCCTTGAGGTAGATACCGCGCAGCAGAGGCAGGCCTCCGGGCACCGGATTGCCCATGGCGTTGACTGCCTCGGCAAGCAGATATTTGTTGATGTTTTTCCAGTCTGTCATATACTCCTGCATGTCGACACCGTCCTTGGCGGGAGTCATGCGTGAGTCGGTGTTGAGCGACAGGTTCTGGTCGACAATCGGGTAGCTGCTGTCAAAGGCCAGTGTTTCGTAGGGTTTGTTCGAGAGGTGATACATCTTGTAGCCCGACACAGCCGAACCCAGACTCTTGCGGAAGCGGTCGTGGAAGTTGTCGGCGATACGGTCGTCGGTGAATATCATGTAATAACGGTATTTGCTGAATTTGCCGCTTTCGATATATGGTTCACAATAAATATATAGGTCGTTGCCCTTCGACATCCAGTTGCGGAAGTGGTCGGCCAGATACGGATTGTTGAGGTTGTCGCCGGTTACACCTTTCATAAAATATTCGGCATCGGTCAGCAGTATAGCCTGGCGGTCGCCGTTCACAATGTTCTGCACTGCGGTTTTGAGGTCGGCATTATTAACTTCCTTGATGGTCCGCAACAGCGCGAATATCTGCTGTTTGTCGTCGGTTTCCTTTGTAATCGCATTGCCCTTGATTGAATAGAAGGTGGGGGCTGCGTCGATTATCGCAGGCTGCACGGCCTGATAGAAGGGCGACCCGGAGGCTTCAGCCACACAGGTCGAATAGTCCACATACAGGTCAATCGAGTCGCTGCGGAGTGCCGCGGCTTCGGCGGGGAAGTTCAATCCAACAAATTCAGGTAGTTTCTTGATGCTTTCGCCATCGAAAGGCGATGCAGGACCTGAGCAAGAACTCAGCGCAACCACACAAAGGCCGGCTGTCAATGCTCCTGCGGCTACTGTCTGCACAATACTTTTAAACATTGTATATCTGTGTTTTTAATTGATTATTAATATATTAAACAAACCACAATTCCATAGCAGAGAATCATGATTCGATTTATTCATAGTAACTATTCAGCGGACACGCTCAGGTAGTCTTGCGAGAAAAAGCCTTCTGCT
>CAJUHX010000033.1 GCA_910586455.1 uncultured Muribaculaceae bacterium
AAAATCGACAACCGTACCTTGGCCGTCACCGAGATACCATACGGCAAAACCACCGGAGCCGTAATAGATTCAATACTCAAGGCATTTGAAAAAGGCAAAATCAAAATCCGCAAGGTCGAGGACAATACCGCCGAGCACGCATGCATAGTGGTGCATCTGCTGCCCGGAACGTCGAGCGACAAAACCATCGACGCCCTCTACGCCTTTACCGATTGCGAGGAGAGTATTTCGCCCAACTGCTGCGTGATTTCGGAAAAGAAACCGCACTTTCTGGGTGTGAGCGACGTGTTGCGCCACAGCGCCGACCGTACGCGCGACATCTTCCGCCGAGAACTGGAAATCAAGCTTGGCGAACTGCGCGAACGCCTGTTCTACGCCTCGCTCGAGCGTATATTCATAGAAAACCGCATTTACAAGGACAAGGAATACGAAACCGCTGCAAATATCGATGTGGCCGTAGAGCATATTGCCCGACGCCTTGAACCACTGACAGCCGACTTTATCCGTCCTGTAACCCGCGACGACATACTGCGGCTTGTGGAGATAAAGATGAAACGCATTTTCCGTTTCAGCAGCGACGAGGCGGAGAACCTCATAGCACGCCTCAACCAGCAGATACAGGATGTACTTGACGACCTTGACCACCTTACCGAATACACCATACGCTGGTATAAGACTCTGAAAGAAAAATACGGCGAAGCATATCCGCGCCGCACACAGATACGCAGTTTCGACACCATCCAGGCGGCTACAGTTGCCGAAGCCAACGAAAAACTGTACATCAACCGTGAGGAAGGCTTCATAGGCACTTCTCTTAAAAAAGACGAGTTTGTGTGCAACTGCTCCATGCTCGACGACATAATCATATTCTATAAAGACGGAAAGTATAAAATAGTAAAGGTCGCCGAGAAACTGTTTGTGGATAAAAATGTGCTTTATGTAAATGTGTTCAAACCCAAGGACACCCGAACCATATACAATGTAATCTATCGCAACGGACGCGCCGGCAACTACTATATGAAGCGCTTTGCCGTAACCGGAATAACCCGCGACAAGGAGTACGACCTTACTCCCGGTCTGCCCGGCAGCAAAATCATGTGGTTCAGCGCCAATCCCAACGGCGAGGCCGAGGTGGTGAAGGTGATACTCAAACCAAAGGCAAGACTGAAAAGCCTGCAGATTGATGTCGACTTCGCGCAGTTGAAGCCCAAAGGCCGAAGCGCGTTGGGCAACCTTGTGACCAAAAACGAGATTCACCGCATGAGCCTCAAGGAGCGGGGCGTATCGACTCTCGGTGGCCGCGATGTGTGGTTCGACCACGATGTGAAGCGCCTGAACTATGATGGCCGCGGCGAATATCTGGGCGAGTTCCAGCCTCAGGATCTGGTGCTGGTGATATTGAAAAACGGCGAATACTATACCTCGACATTCGATGCCACCAACCACTACGAGGACAATATACTGCGTATAGAGAAGTTCCGCCCCGACACCGTATGGACTGCCGTGCTGTTCGATGCCGATCAGGGCTATCCATATCTCAAACGCTTTACGTTCGAGGCTTCGGCCAAGCGTCAGCGCTATCTTGGCGAGAACAGCGACTCTCGGCTGATTCTTTTTATCGACACTGTCGGTGCGATGCTGAAAGTAAGCTTTGCCGCTCCCGACGATGTCCGCGAACCGATGGTGGTGGATGTTGAGGAATTTGTTGCCGTCAAGTCGTTCAAAGCTAAAGGTAAGCGCCTGACTACATACAATCTTGCCGAGGTGGAGGAACTTGAACCCAAGTCGCCGTCAGCCGGTGACTCGGAAGACGGCGATGAGCCTAATGCCGAGGAAAGCACCGATGGCGAAGAGCGGGAAGACAACGAAGATTCAGAAACCGAAGAAATCTCCGACGAAGAGCTGCGCGACGATATAATCGGCCAGCAACGTCTGTTCTGATGAAACTGAAAAAGACAATACTTGGCGCCGTGGCCGCACTCAGTGCAGGCCTCGGCGCTTTCGCGCAGAATGAAGCCGTGCTGCGGCCGGTAACGTCGGTATATACTGTAGAAGCCGGCAGCTCGTATCTGTGCGACACATACATGACTCCGCTTAAATATGGCGGCTGGCAGATGGCTCTTGGATACGAACGCTGGCAGGCAATGCGCTTCGACCCCGAAAACTGGGTGATGAACCTTGGCGGCAGACTTAGTGTGGACCGAACCCTCAATCCGGCACGCAATGCTGTGATGTGGGGGCTGGATTTGCGCCTCGACTGGGCTATGATGCGCCGTTTCGATATCGCCTCGGTTCCGGGTCTGACTCTTGCAGCCGGCGGCCAGACAACACTCAACGGCGGAGTACTCTATCTGAACCGCAACAGCAACAATCCGGCCTCTGCAAAAGCCGCATGGACAGTGGGCGTTACCGGTCAGGCCACTTACAGCCTCACATTGGGGCGCCTGCCGGTGGTGCTTGGTTATCGCCCGTCGTTGCCGTTGCTTGGTTGTTTTTTCTCGCCGGACTACGACGAACTGTATTACGAAATATATCTGGGCAATCATAGCGGACTGGCCCATGTTGCCTGGCCCGGCAGCTTCTTCCGCTTCGACCAGCTGCTGAGTGCCGACCTCCGCTTCGGAGCCACAGCACTGAGGGTGGGGTACCGCTGCAATATACTTAGTACAAAAGCCTCTAATATAGTCAGCAGGCAAATCAGCCATTGTATATCGTTGGGTATCAGTGGTGAATGGCTGCCGGTAGACCGCGGCGGCAAGCTGTCGGACGAAGCCCGAATCATTTCAGCCTATTACTGATGAAACATCTTGGATATCTGCCATTGGCCATTGCCGTTTCAATAGCGGCAGCCGCATGCCACAGCATAGAAGAGTTCGACAATGGCCTGCAGGGCAATTTCGACGCCCTCTGGACAACACTCGACCAGCATTACTGTTTCTTCGAGGAGAAGGGTGTTGACTGGGATTCGGTGTATCGTGAGTACAAGCCCCGCGTGAACGACACTATGGACGTATTTGCCTATTTCGACGTATGTGCCGATATGCTCGACGAACTGCGCGACGGCCATGTGAACCTTTCGTCGTCGTTCAAGACCTCATACTACCGTAAATGGTGGAGCGACTACCCGCAAAACTACGACGAACGTCTGATTCAGGAACACTACTTCAATTTCGAATACAGCCAGGCCGGAGGACTCACATACGGAATGCTTGCCGACAGCACTATAGGCTATATCCGCTACCCGAGTTTCAGCTACGGAATAGGCGAGGGAACTCTCGACCTTATATTCTATCAGATGCGCGATTGCCTTGGACTGGTAATTGACATCCGCGACAATGGCGGCGGCAGTCTTACAAACGTGGAAACTCTGGTGAGCCGATTTATCGACCGGCGTATTCTTGCCGGCGCGATATCGCATAAGAATGGACCGGCACACAATGATTTTTCGGAGCCGTACAAGTTCTTTTACGAACCTAATTACGAACATGTGCGTTGGTTGCGCCCCATATCCGTGCTCACCAACCGCAGTACATTCAGCGCCGCCAACAACTTTACGGGCATAATGAAAACTCTGCCCATGGTGACTATAGTGGGAGCTACGACAGGCGGCGGCAGCGGTATGCCGTTTTCGTCGGAAATACCGTGTGGCTGGGCTGTGCGTATGTCGGGTTCGCGGCTCTACGACCCTCTGGGCCATGAAACCGAAACCGGCATCGAGCCTACCGAGGGCTATGCAGTAGACCTTGACCCGGAAGCTGAGGCAAACGGTATTGACAATATGCTTGAAACTGCCATAGAAGCCATATACCGGTTCTATGACTCGGATTCTGACACAGAAGGCTAATAAATTATGTAAAAAAAACTTGCGTGGTATTGAAATTATTGTTAAATTTGTGCCAATCACCATAAACCAATATCACAGTATGAAAAAAATAGTTCTGTTGTTTGCTATGCTGATTGCCTTTGGTGTCAATCAGGCATACGCCAAGATTCCCGTAGTTTACGGTACTCACGAAAAGCTTAACGAGATTGCAAAACTACCATCGAATTACGATGATGAAGACGGCAGTTACAGCCTTGCCTACAAATACACAATGGCTCATCTGTTCTGGATTCCTCTGTGGCAGACCGATGAAGGAAAAGTCGTGGCAATACTTCAGGGCGATGACGAAACCTGGTATGACATTGATGATGTGCTTAGCCAGACCGAGCTTCGTGCGGAAATCCTGTCAGACGCAGGTGTGAAAGATATTTCCGAACTCCAGAAGATGCCTTTCTGGGATGCTTGGGGAGGTAAACTTCTTGTGGGAGGTATTCTGTTAGTCATTATTCTTGGCGTGGTTATGGGCCGTTCAGGCAAAGACGAGAAAGCCGAGCCGGTGGCAGAAAAAGAATAAACGCTCCTAAGAGTTGGCTCAAAACAAAGCACCTGCCGGATATGAATGCTACATATCCGGCAGGTGCTTTGTTTTGAATATTACCTACTGTTTCAAAGTCTTTACCCACTCGGCTATGCGGGTGTCGGTGAGGTCGGGGCGGTTTACTTCGTCGAGCATGAGCCCTACGATTCTGCCGTCGATGTCGGCGGAGCTGCCTTTGAAGTCATAGCCTTCGGCATTGAAATCGCCTATGAAGCGTGCGCCGGTATCTTTGAGCTTGTGGTATATATTGCCTATTGCGTTGTTGAAGGTATCGGACATCGACTCGTCGCCACAGCCGAACAAGGCTAAGCTGTGGCCCTTGAGGTCGAGCGCCGCGGCTCCGGCAAGGAAGTCGTAGAAGTCGCTCTGTACCTGTCCGTTGTCCCAAGTAGAGGAGCCTATAATATCCAGCTCGTAATCGCCCAATACCGATGGAGCTGTGTTGACCACGTTGTGGATATCGGCATCGGCCACGCCGAGTGCCATGGCTATACGGCGAGCCACACCGGCGGTGGTGCCGGTGGTGGAGCCGTAGAATATACCTGTTTTTTTCATAATCCGGAGAGAGTTTGGTTGATGTTATTTTTCGGGTACGGGAGCTATGAGTTTGTAGCCTTTGCCGTGGATGTTGATGATTTCGATCGAGGGGTCATCTTTGAGGTGTTTGCGCAGCTTGGTGATGTAGACGTCCATTGAGCGGGCGTTGAAGTAGTTGTCGTCAATCCAGATAGTCTTGAGGGCGAAATTACGTTCGAGAATCTCGTTTACATGTGCGCAGAGCAGGCTCAGGAGTTCGCTTTCCTTGGTGGTGAGCTTTGTTACCTTGTCGTCGATCATAAGCACCTGCTTCTGAGTGTCGAAGGTGAACTTGCCAATCTTGTACATGGTTATTTCCTTGCCTTTCTTGCCCTTGACACGGCGCAGAATGGCCTCGATACGGAACACCAGTTCTTCCATTGAGAACGGTTTGGTGATATAGTCGTCGGCACCAATCTTGAATCCCTCGAGAATATCATCCTTGAGCGACTTGGCGGTGAGGAATATGATGGGTACTTCGGAGTTCACAGTACGGATTTCCTGTGCAAGAGTGAAGCCGTCTTTCTTGGGCATCATCACGTCGAGTACACAGATGTCGTATTTGCCTTTGAGGAAGGCTTTGTACCCGCTGTCGCCATCGGCGAAGAGGTCGGCATTGAAGCCTTTGGCCTGAAGATATTCTCTCAGGAGCATGCCAAGATTCTCGTCATCTTCGCAAAGCAGTATACGCATACGTTCTTCCATAATTGTAAATTTTATAGGAGTTTATACTTGATTATTTTATTCTTTAAGCAACGGAAGCACAATTATGAAGCGGGTACCCACGCCGGGTTCCGATTCCACGCTTATGGTGCCGTTGAGTTCGGTTATCATCTTCTTTACGTAGGCCAGACCGAGTCCGAAGCCTTTCACGTCGTGGCGGTTGCCCGTCGACACGCGGTAGAATTTCTCAAATATCTTTTTGAGGTCGTCCTTGCGTATGCCAATGCCGTTGTCGGCAATTATTATCTGCAGGCGGTCTTCGCCCAGGTCGCGGCTGCTTACGGTAAGTTGCAGGGGTTCTTCTTCGCGGCGGTATTTCACAGCGTTGTCGAGCAGATTGAATACCACGTTAGTGAAGTGCATCTCGTCGACATTTACTATGGCGTCCATGGCATCGAGGTGCGAGCTTATTTTGCCGCCGTATTTCTCTACTTTGAGTTTGAAAGTATTTACAATGTTGTAGAGGGCGAGGTTGGCATCGACTTCCTGCAGCTTCAGGGTGGCCTTCTGGCGTTCGAACATCGACATCTGCAGCACTTTCTCCACCTGGAAGCGCAGGCGCTTGGTTTCGTCGTTTATCACGGTGGATATCTGCTGGAGCATGGCGGGCGATTTGCGTACCGAGGCATCGTTGAGCATCTGGGCCGCAAGCGATATCGACGAAATTGGCGTCTTGAATTCGTGGGTCATGTTGTTGATGAAGTCGTTTTTCATCTCGGTGAGTTTCTTTTGCCTGAAAGCCACCACAATGGTGAACACAAACACCACCAGCAGTATCAGGGTGAATGCCATTGATGGCACAAGGAACGAAATCGACGAGTAGATGTAGTCGCGCTTTGTGGGGAAGTAGACTTTGAGGGCGTAGTGGGCGTTTGCAGGGTCGTTGTGGAACAGGCGCTGGATAAACATGTTGTCGCTGTCGTCGGCGGTAGGCGCATAGCTTGTCGAACGGTACACGTATTTTCCGCCGGGTGCCACAAGGGCGAACTCGAATGGCACTTTCAGGCCCAGGGTGTCGAGTTCCTGACGGAGGTAGCGGCGTACTACGGCCGAGTCTGCACGGAGTTCGATAGGGCGCTCAGAGGCCGAACTGAGAATGTTCAGTATCACATCGTCGAGCAGGCTGCGCTGATACAGATAGTTCGAGCGATAGGTCTGCTGCACGTTCTTGAAGCGGTCGACTGTCATGCTTGCATCGGGCTGCAGTCGCGAAATTTCGGTTATGTTGCCCTGAATGGTGAGGTCGGCTTCCAGACCGTTGGCGGTGGTGAAGGAATACTTCATGCCGCCGAGCTGGGGCACCGGGTTGCCGGGATACTGGGCATACAGCGACGATGACTCAATTGAACTGACGTCCTCTTCCAGAAAGTGGCGGGTTTCGTCCTGCTCAAGCCGCTGGGCTACTGCAATCATACTCTTGCGAGCTCCCTCGGTGAACTGCTCGTAGCGCATTTCGGCCATGTTTTTCATGTACATAATCTGCATGAAAAGCAAGCCAAGAAATACCACGGCCATAAGTATAGTCAATATCCAGATAGTATGCTTCTTCATTTATGTGCTGTAAGGGTATATGGTTAAAACTTAACCTTTATTATGTTAACAACTTAGACTGATTTATGTTTTAAGGCTTGTTCAAGATTATCAAATTATGTTTACTTGTTACAAACCGCACTTTTAACACTTCGGCTCAAAATTAACATAAAAATGTGAAATCACAAAATTTTCAGACCTTTTTTTGTGATTTTCAGCAAAAAAAGAAGTTGTCGCGCGCCGTACCCAGGCGAGAAGTCAGTCTTCTTCGTCGGGTGCGGCGTCTTTGGGCAGAGTGACATGCAGCAGCAGCCAGCCTCCGACACCTGCCAGAAGCGAGCCTGCCACAATGCCGAGCTTGGCATGGCCGAGCAGTTCTACGGTGTGAGGGTCTGCGCCGTTGAATGTCAGCGCGGCTATGAACAGCGACACTGTAAAACCAATGCCTCCGAGCATCGACACTGCCGCCATCATCTTCCAGTTGCTGTGGTCGGGCATCGGAGCCGCTCCGAGTTTTACGGTAAGCCACGAGAAGCCCAGTATGCCGGCAAATTTGCCGACGACAAGAGCCAGAATTACAGCCAGCGACACACCCTCAAATACCGACGCCGGGTCGGTTTCAAGCAGGAAAATGCCGGCGTTGGCAAAGGCGAACAGAGGCACAATGAAGTAGTTTACGATAGGGTGCAGCGAGTCTTCGAGTTCCTGCAGTGGCGAAATTACTTTGTCGGAAGCCGATTCAACTTCTTTGAGCCAGTTCAGTTGCTGGCGGTTGAGAATCGTGCGTTGACTGAGCAGCTCGTCGTCTTCGCCACGGAAGTGGGCAATAGAGTTACGTATTATTTTTATATACTTCTTGGGGGCGAATACCGGTGTTGCCGGCACACAGAATGCCACCAGCACTCCGGCGATGGTAGGGTGAATGCCTGAATTGAGAAACAGAAACCACACCACGCCGCCTATGCCCAGATAGAAAATCTTACTCTTGATGTGCATGTGGCTGCCCAGCAGAAGCACCACCAGCAGTCCGGCGGCATAAAGCAGCAGATCAGCCTCGATGTGGGTGGAATAGAATGTGGCAATCACCACTATGCCGCCAATGTCGTCGACCACAGCCAGGGTGGTAAGGAAAATCTTCAACGACAGCGGCACACGCTTGCCAAGCATGGCCAGTACACCCAGCGAAAAAGCGATGTCGGTTGCCATGGGTATGGCTGCGCCGCCACTGTATTCGGTGCCTCCGGCCATCAGCCAGTAAATCAGTACAGGGCAAACCATGCCGCCTACGGCAGCCATTATAGGCAGTAGCGCCTGTTTGAACGATGCCAGCTCGCCTACCAGAATCTCACGTTTTATCTCAAGGCCGATGGAGAAGAAAAAAACTGCCATCAGGGCATCGTTGATAAATGCCAGCATATCCATGGGATGCCCCGAGTGGCTGAATATGTTGAAGTCGCCCACCTGCAGGCGTATTTCCTGAGTCCAGAAGTTGAAATAATACTCGTTTATGCCGGGGATATTGGCTACTACCAGCGCGAGCACCGTGGCTGCAATCAGCACGTTGCCTCCGGAGGCATGGCGGCGCAGTGTCTGGCGCGCCGCATAAAACACACGGTGCGGAAAGTCGGGTTCCTGTTGAATTGTACTCATAATGGATGTGTTGAAACGTTTTTTTAGAGCCGGTTATTATATTAAAACAAACCTAATTCTTAGATGTTTACGTAGGTGATTGCTTACGAATGTACTTACACTTCGCTACAAAACTCATGCCATAAAATCAGTCGGGGCACCCGTTTGAGGGTGCCCCGACCACAGGTTAGAGATGCATTGTTATCTATAACAGCTGTTTGAACTATCAGTCGTTGATGCTTGGAGTCACAATACGATGTTGTATTACCTCGTCGCCGGCGGTGTCCGGCAGTTCATTTTCATCAGCTACCACGCAAACGGTAAATGAAATCAGAGCAGTTGCCATTGATTTGTCGACGGCGTAGACCGGACACGAAATCTGCAGGCTGTGATTACCAAGCGGTGTGGTGGTGCTGGTTTCGATTTCGAATCCATAAGGTTCAACCACGCTGGTGCCAAGCGGGAAAGCATCCCAGAAATAAGTGGCCGAGGTGATGATAGCGCTCTTGCCGGCCTCGCGGTTTATGACCTTGACGCTTTCAATCGAGAAACTTTCGCCCTGTACCACATAAATTACATCGTCTTCGCCTATTACGGCATCCTGGAAGGTTACGTCGAAGTCTACGTTAGGCAGATCGTCATCATCGTCGTGGCATGATGTGAGGCCCAGAGGAATAAGCAGCAGCAGGAGATAAAAAAACTTTTTCATATAGGAGAGTGGGGAAAGGGAACCGGGCCGGATTGTGTTTCAACCCGGCCCGGTTCCAGGTTTATAATTAGGGTTTAGTTTTTAAAAATGAGTGATTCGTCTTTGTCGTCCACATCAATTATGATGGGCTTGTCGCGGTCGACTGTCTGAGCCAGAATGTCTTTCGACAGTCGGTTCAGTACCAGACGGTGTATCACACGCTTTACCGGGCGGGCGCCGAACTCGGGGTCGTAGCCTTCTTCGGCAAGATAGCTCAGGGCTTTCGGAGTTACTTCGAGCGTTATGCCGTTGGTACGCAGCATCTTCTGCACGCTCTTAATCTGCAGGCCCACAATCTCTTCGATTTCAATGCGGTTCAGCGGTGTGAACATTATGATTTCGTCGATTCGGTTGAGAAACTCGGGTCGTATGGTCTGTTTGAGCATGTCGAGAACCTGCTCCTTGGTCTTCTCAATGGTTTCGAAGCGGTTTTCGTCGGTCATTTTGGCGAAGTTGTCGCGTATAAGCTGCGAACCCATGTTCGAGGTCATTATTATAATGGTGTTCTTGAAGTTGACATTGCGGCCCTTGTTGTCGGTAAGGCGTCCGTCGTCGAGAACCTGCAGGAGGATGTTGAAAACGTCGGGATGCGCTTTTTCTATTTCGTCGAACAGAACTACCGAGTATGGTTTGCGCCGCACGGCTTCGGTAAGCTGTCCGCCTTCGTCATAACCTACATATCCCGGAGGCGCTCCTACCAGTCGGCTCACGGAGTGTTTCTCCTGATATTCGCTCATGTCGATTCGTGTCATCATGTTCTCGTCGTCGAACAGATATTCAGCCAGGGCCTTTGCCAGTTCGGTCTTGCCGACACCGGTGGTACCCAGGAAGATGAATGAACCGATAGGGCGTTTGGGGTCGCTCAGTCCGGCGCGGCTGCGTCGAACGGCATCGGCAATCGCCGTGATGGCATCATTCTGGCCGACTACCCGGTCGTGGAGTTCTTCCTCAAGATGCAGCAGTTTTTCTTTCTCGGACTGCACCATCTTGTTCACCGGTATGCCGGTCCAGCGGCTTACCACGTCGGCAATGTCTTCCGAGTCGACTTCTTCCTTTATAAGGGCGCGGTCGCCCTGCATCATGCGCAGTTGCTCCTGAACATCTTTATTTTCCTGTTCTTTCTGCTGTATTTTGGAATAGCGAATCTCGGCTACCTTGGCGTAGTCGCCCTCGCGTTCGGCCTTTTCGGCATCGAAATTAAGCTGTTCGATGTCAATCTTGTTCTGCTGTATGCGGTTGATGAGTTCCTTTTCGGCCTTCCATTTGGCGGAGTATTCTTTCTCCTCCTCGCGCAGTTCGGCAATATCCTTTTCGATTTCTTTGACCTTTTCCTTCATGCCCTCGCGCTTTATTGCTTCACGCTCAATCTCTTTCTGAGCAATCCTGCGGGTGATGTCGTCGAGAGCCTGAGGCACGGAATCAATCTCGAGTTTTAGTTTCGAGGCGGCTTCGTCTATAAGGTCAATGGCCTTGTCGGGCAGGAAACGGTCGGTGATATATCGCTCCGACAGCTGTACGGCGGCGATAATCGCTTCGTCACGGATACGCACCTTGTGGTGGTTCTCGTAGCGTTCTTTCAGACCACGCAGAATGGCTATGGCACTCATTTCGTCGGGTTCGTTTACCATTACCTTCTGGAAGCGTCGTTCAAGCGCCTTGTCTTTTTCGAAATACTTCTGGTATTCGTCGAGTGTGGTGGCACCGATGCTGCGCAGTTCGCCGCGCGCTAAAGCGGGTTTCAGGATGTTGGCGGCATCCATGGCGCCTTCGCCTTTTCCTGCTCCCACAAGGGTGTGGATTTCGTCGATGAACAGAATTATCTCGCCGTCGGCTCCGGTAACTTCGTTGACGATGGCCTTCAGACGCTCCTCGAATTCACCTTTATATTTGGCTCCTGCAACCAGCGCTCCCATGTCGAGCGAGTAAATCTGCTTTGTACGCAGGTTTTCGGGTACATCGCCACGGACTATGCGGTGCGCCAGACCTTCGGCTATGGCAGTTTTGCCGGTGCCCGGCTCGCCTATAAGCATAGGATTGTTTTTGGTACGGCGACTGAGAATCTGCAGTACACGGCGGATTTCCTCATCACGGCCAATCACGGGGTCGAGTTTGCCCGAGCGTGCACGTTCGTTAAGGTTTATGGCATATTTGCTAAGTGCGTTATAGGTTTCTTCAGCACCCTGGTCGGTAGCTTTCTTGCCTTTGCGGAGTTCTTCTACGGCGGCTTTCAGTTCCTTTTCGGTGAGTCCGGCATCTTTAAGTATGGTTGAGGCCGATGAATTGACATCGAACAGCGCCATAAGTATGGCTTCGAGAGTAACGTATTCGTCGCCCTGTTTCTTTGCCATGTCGGTGGCACGCTGCAGCACATCGTTTGCGCTCCGGCTCAGATATGGTTCGCCGCCGCTGACTTTTGGCAGTGCGTTTATGTCGCGGTCAACCTGCATGGTAATCTGGCCGAGGTTGGCGCCTATCTTTTGGAAGATAAACTTTACCAGCGACTCGCCTTCTTCAATCACAGCCTTGAGCAGGACTACAGGCTCAATGGCCTGCAAGCCGGCTCCACGGGTAATTTCAACAGCCTTTTGGATGGCTTCTTGCGATTTAATGGTAAAATTGTTGAAATTCATAGTAGTGAATTGTAATGTTTGTTGTTGAAACGAAAAAGCTCTATGGCCTTTCTGATAATTTTAACAAATGTGATGCCAATATGTTTAACTCGCCTCTGCGAATTAAGAGGCGGGTGTTTTGTCAGGCAGCGGCGAATGTTTGTCGCTGCCGAAATGGAGCATGTTCATTTCAAGCGGTGTCAGCCGCACTGCACCGGGTAAAGGCGGTTTGACGTCGGAGGATAAATTTTGCGCAGGTGCATTTGCAGCACTGACTTTGCCTAAGACTATTCCCATGATTATTACTGTTTATTCGTCATCAATTCAGCAAATTTGTTCAGCATCAATACCGCTGCCGTATAACAGCAAAGCAGAATCCATGGCTCCGGGGTGTCGAGCCTGAAGTGGCGCTCGAAGCCACCTGCCAGATAACAGAAAAACTGGCACCATAGCAGCCCCTGTGTAATCACACACAGCGTACACCAGTGGCGCGCCCTGAAGCGCTGGTACCAGACGCTCCAGCAAGTAAATGGCAGACAGCACAGGTTGGCCATAGCCAGATAGTTGATATACGAAGGGAACAACAGCAATGCTGCCGTACTGACGGCGAAATAGCCAAGGCCTACCTCGCTCCAGCCGAACAATCCAAAGAACTTCGATGCGTCCATGGCCAGAATCTTGTCGCAACCTCCGCGCTGCAGCACACTGCATACACGGTCGGCTGCTGCAGTATGTACGTTCAGAGATTTAAGCATCAGCATGGAAGTTACAGTCAGACCGGCCAGGTCTACCAGAATCAGAACCGAGGCAGCCACACTGTGATAGAATCCGCGGGTGACATACAGATATGTCAGTATTGCCACCATGGCAGTTATCATAATCCATGTAAGGGCTTCCGCGGCGAAATCAAGCACGCGGTGGCGATGGTATTCAGGTTCGTGTGCACCTGCATGCGGGTTGGCAAGCAATACCACCCCGGTCCAGTTTTTCTCGAAATCCGACACCGGCATCTGTTTGCGCACACCTTTGTATATATAGTCAACCTGTGAGGACGAAACGGCGGTTACAATTACAAAATTATCGGGTTTCTGAGCCAGAAATGGTACTGGCAAATGCCCGACGCTGCCCGTACGGGGCACGCGCCAGGCCGAGTTTTCCACCCCGTACTCATCCAGCAGACGGCTCAGCCCAAAGAGCGACTTGAATGTAAGTCCGTTGAAGCGGCTGTCGCTGTAGCGGCTGGTATGCTGCACTCCCAGGGACTGCAGAAAATCGCTGAATATCGAGGCCGTCGCCATTATACGTAATGCTGTATTTTGGCCAAAAGAGTATTGCCGTCGATTTCACCGCTCCAACGCCATACTTCCTCGCCGTTCTTATAGAGAATGAAAGTCGGCGTGCCTTCGATACGCTGTTCGTCGGCTACATCGCGGTTTTCATCGATGTCGAGCTGATAGAGCTGTACCTCGCCCTTGAGCAGTGTCTTGATGTCTTCTACCACCGGCTCCATCCGCCGGCAGTGTCTACACCAGGTGGCGTAGAATTCTATTAATACTACGGGTGCTGATTTTATTACATTGTCATAAGTCATAATAGTAAGTTTTTTAGTTTTCTATGCACATAAAACAAATCAGTACACTAAAAGTTGGAGCATAATGGTAGTAGGTTTTGTTGCTTCCAACCGAAATAGTAATTTTGCAGCGTAAAAAAGATATTCCAATTGTTTTTTTTTATTAAATTTGCAGCAGTAACTAAATTATAGGCAATTATGAAGAAAATAGCAATTTTGATTGCGGCATGCGCTCTTGTGGCATGCTCACAGAAAAATACAGGCGAAACAGCTGTTGAAACAGAAGCAGTCACCGAAGAAACAACCGAATCCGCCAGTAGCGACAGCTTTACCGCCGACTTCCCTGAAATAGAGAAAAGTGTGCGTGAATTCTATGCCGGTGCTGTATTCGGCGAGAATACTGATTCGGCATATATGGCGCAATTCTGTACTGCGGAATTTATGCGCCAACTGTCCGACGCCTACGATTATGATTCTCCCGGCTACGCTACCTGCCTGTTGCGCAGCGGTATGCAGGACGGCGATGATTCTCCAGGCGAAGTGCTGTCAGTAACTCCGGGTGCAGGAAACACTGTAGTGGTGGAATACAGCGATATGGGTCACAAGGGTAGTACCACGCTTGAAATGGCAGAAGATTCCGGTCGCTGGAAAATCAACGCCTGTACCGTACCCGAAGGCTTTGATACACTTTAAAGACGCCTCAGAGTGCGGTAATCGTCCATAAAGGCGATAAGCTGGCGTATACCGATTGCAAGACCAACGATAGCTCCGCATGCCATTCCGGCCAACATATGGCGGTCGGGGTTAAACGCAAGCACCATAAGTGTAAATATACCTATTGCCAGCGGCACAAGTATAGCAATGAATTGCAGATGCCTGCGGCGGTAGAAAATAGCCTTGCGGGCTACCTCGCTTACCGGCATGGAACTTATGTCGATTGATTTCATACCGCGGTAAAGCCAGTAATCCATGCTGCCTGCAAGCGCGAAAAAAAGCGCACAGACATATTGATAACACGTATCGCCACGGATCCGGAATAATGTTTGAGAGTGCATATACAGGGCTACATAAGGTCATGGCAAGCCCCAGCCGCGAGAACATCCGGTAACGCCTGGCGAGGTTGTCGAGTGCTGTACTGCCACGCACATCGAATGTCTTGGAATCGTGAGATTCGATTGACTGCAGGCGGGAGTCGGTATCATTCCAGGCCTGACTAATTTCTTGGTCGGTCATATTTAGCGGATATTTAGGGTTTTGTAATATTATTGCGTACGGAATCGGCCATACGGTTTTTCAGCCTGTGGATTTTTACCGCCACATTGTTTTTACTCAGTCCGGTTACCTCGGCGATTTCGTCGTACGGGCACTTGTCGAGCCACATCATTATGATGGCACGGTCGACATAGGGTAGCGACGATATGAGAGTATGCAGCAGTTCTACGTTTTCGCTGCGGCTATCAAAACGCAGTTCGGCGCGGGCATGCTCCGAGTCGTGGCTGTAGTCCGAGATCAGCATGGCTGCATTGCAGACCATCCGGATCAGCTGCAGCGCAAAGGGTGGGGTTATGGCGTTTACGTTCATTTGCCCTATATGACGGCACGTATCTGATACAAATTACACACAGGCTCAAAAAATATATGAATAAATAATATTTAACATTTATGCCGCAGTTCTGCCTTAATTTTAATTTAAGCGATATTAAAGTGTATTAAATGCTTGTAACAGCATGGCTAAAAGCATTACCTTTGCGAATCACATAATGCTCTTGCCCATGCTGCGTACCATTTTCATAATAATAATGATTCTGTATATTGCCACCCACGCCGATGCACGGGAGCGGCGTGCCGTAGTTGCGGATTCTGCCACCGGCTGTCCGTTGTCAGGTGCGGTGGTGTTCGACCTGCATGGCAAATATATAGGTGCCTGTGGAGCTGACGGTGCTTTGCCGTTCATATACAGCGATGAATATCCGGTAACGGTGCGTCTGATGGGGTATGAGGAACGGAATATATCTGTGGCCTCCACCGATACCGTGTTTATGAAGGAGCAGATTCTTGAACTGCCCGAATTTGTTGTGGAGTCGCGTGAACACAGAGTACTGCATATGCTTGCTTATGTACGCGAGTACTCGACGCTCTCGACGTATTCCGATACAATTTTCATGTTCCGTGAAAAGATGGTTGACTATATGTTGCCTTCCGACAAGAAAGTAAGCTTCAAGGGCTGGAACAATCCGCGTATCCTTACATCGAAATCGTATTACCGCTTTACCAACTCGCTGGGACTCGATAGTGTGAGTGACTGCTGTAACCAACATTTTTCGTGGGCCGACTGGGTAGGTATTCCTCCTACAGCGCTGGTTCCTGCCGCACTTACGTCGGTTACCGAAGGTACTGACTCAGTCGGCGGCCGGTACGGAGCCAAAGAGGTGTGGCTGAAAAACGACGACCGCATTACTCTCGACGTAAATGTGATAAACGATACCACCAGTCGCAGATGGGTACCGAATTTGTCACTGTTTTTTAGCGACGGTATTGACTTCGAGCAGTTCAAGATCCGTTTCCGCTTCGACAATGTAATCAGCGGTGTAATAGCTCCCATTGATCTTTGTGCCTACTCGTTCAATATCGAGTCGAACGGGCGCGGGCGCGGCATGTTTATGTTCAACCGAGTTGATGAGCCTTTCTTTGTCAGTACTTATGCCGAGGTTTATGTGGTCGACAAGGAATTCATTACCGTAAAGGAAGCGAAAAAATGGGATAGCCGGAAACTTGCTTCGGAAGGCATTGCCATATATGAACCTGCCGAGGCTCCGGAACTGCAGGAACCCATACGGCGCCTGGTGGAGCGGGTCAATGCAGTAGACCATGGCGAAATCCGGCTCGGACAGGTTCCCGACGAACGTCTGGCCGGTTGCCGGAACCTTGTAAAACTCAATGCCGGCCAACAGATTCTGCAACGCCTGAAAGGTCTTTTCGGCATTGACCGCATCCGTGGCCGGCAAAAGTGGAATAATAGCTGGAAGGAGTTCAGAAAAGAGCGGGTGGAAAAGAATCAGCGTTCAGCTACCCGCGCCGATTAGATTATTGTACAGCTTCGAAACCGGCGGCATGTACAGCTGCAATAACCTCGGCTGAATCGTGGTCGCCGCTGACGGTGGCTTTGGCTGCGCCGAGATTTACATCTACATCTGTTACGCCTTTTACAGCGGCTATGGCCTTGGCTACAGCTGCCTGGCAATGCGGGCAGTTCATGCCTTTAATCTGATATTCTTTTGTCATTTCTGTAGTATTTATGTGATTGTGATGTTTGTGCGGACGCAGCAGCGCATACGCCAGAAGCAGCACAAGTATACCGGAGCATACAGTGGCGAAGACGCTGAAATCATGAGCGTGTCCATAGTGTCCGTGTATATGTCCGAGGTCGAACCACTGTGCGGGCAGCAGATAGTCGATGGCCAGACCGAATGCTACGGCGCCAATGATTATCGACGACAGGTATATCAGCGCAGGTTTACGGCCCATCTCACGCGAAATCAGTGTGAACGATGCGAAATTGGCTGCCGGACCGGCCATAAGCAGAACCAGAGCTGTGCCGGGCGACAGGCCTTTCAGCATCAGCGACATGGCTATTGGTATCGAGCCGGTGGCGCATACATACATAGGTATGGCAATGACCAGTACGGCAATCATCGAGAATATGGGCGTGTTGCCAAGGGCCGAGAAAAAGTCGGAAGGCACGTACACTGTAATCAGGGCAGCTATAATCAGTCCGGCCACAAGCCATCCGCCTATACTCGACACAAGGTCGACAAAGCCATAGCGCAAGGCATCGGCCAACTTGCGTAAGAAGCCTTGACGGGCAGCGGCGACATCAGCTTCCGGACCGCAGTCACACGCTGCAGTCACAGGATGTTCCGACTTGCCTACCGCAACACCGCCGAAAACGGCAGTGACCAAAGCAGCTACAGGGCGGATAAGCGCGAACGCCGGCCCAAGCAGCGACCAGGTGGCCGCGATGCTGTCCACTCCGGTCTGTGGAGTGGCTATGAGGAACGATGTCGACGAAGCCCGCGAGGCGCCGGCACGGCGCATAGCTATGGCCGTGGGCAGTACTCCGCACGAACACAGAGGCAGCGGCACTCCTATCATTGCGGCTTTTACTACCGGACGCCAGCCAGTGCCGGACAGGTGGCGAGCCATGCTGCCTTGCGGTACAAAGGCATGCATAAGTCCGGCTATAAAGAAGCCCAACAAGATGTACGGCGACATCTCGTTGAGCATCATAAGCAGAGAGTTCAGTAATTCCATAAATCATAAATTTTTATGCAAAGTTACTGAAACTCCGCTGCAACCGGGTGGCAAAATCAGCAAACGTAGTCCACGCAGGCACGGTCGGCCTTGTGACCGGCCAGCAGACCGGCGGCAGCCACGTGGGCCGGATGTTTGGCATACACTTCTACATCGGCCATGGTGGGTACGATAGCGGTGAGAACAACATCCCACTGCTCGGCAGGATTTTCGTTGATGCCTACTTCGATTGACTGCAGAACATCAATCTGCTGCGGCAGGGCTTCGAGAGCGGCTTTGAAGCGCTTTGCTACCTCAAGGCGTTCGTCGGCTGTACCTTGTAGTTTGAAAGTGACGATATGTTTTACCATGTTTATATCTGAATTAATTGTATAAGCGTTCGCGTGCGGCGGCAACTTTTTCATCGGTGATGTAGTCGTCGTAGTCCATCATCTTGTCGATGATGCCGTTGGGTGTGAGTTCGATGATGCGGTTGCAGACAGTCTGAATGAACTCATGGTCGTGCGACGACAGCAGCAGGTTGCCCTTGAATGCCTGCAGGGTGTTGTTGAAAGCCTGAATAGACTCCAGGTCGAGGTGGTTGGTAGGCGAGTCGAGTATCATGGTGTTGGCGTTGCGCAGCATCATGCGGGCAATCATACAGCGCATCTTTTCGCCACCCGACAGTACCGATGCCTTCTTTAGTACTTCCTCGCCGCTGAACAGCATTTTGCCAAGGAAGCCCTTGAGATAGATTTCGCTGGAGTCGTCGCTGTACTGGCACAGCCAGTCGACAAGGTTGAGGTCGGTGTTGAAAAACAAATTGTTGTCCAGAGGCAGATATGCTGTGGTGATGGTCTGGCCCCAGTCGTAGCTGCCGGCGTCGGCTTTGCGGTTGCCGGTGATGATTTCGAACAGTGCGGTCATGGCACGCGGGTCGCGGCTCAGGAAGGCCACCTTATCGCCCTTTTCCACCTGAAAGTTTACATCATTGAAGAGCACTTCGCCGTCGACGCTTGCGCTCAGGCCGTGAACCTCCAGAATCTTATTGCCGGGCTCGCGTTCGGGAGTGAAAATGATGCCCGGATAACGGCGCGACGAAGGCTGAATTTCCTCCACGTTGAGTTTCTCCAGCATCTTCTTGCGCGAGGTGGTCTGCTTGCTCTTTGCCACATTGGCCGAGAAACGCTGGATGAACTCCATAAGTTCCTTGCGTTTTTCCTCTGCCTTTTTGTTCTGTTGCTGCTGCTGACGCAACGCCAGCTGCGAGCTCTGGTACCAGAACGAGTAGTTGCCGGCGAAAAGCTGTACCTTATTGTAGTCGATGTCGAGTGTGTGGGTGCAGACCGAGTCGAGGAAGTGGCGGTCGTGGCTGACCACAAGCACGGTGTTTTCGAATTTCGACAGGTAGTCTTCGAGCCAGGCCACAGTGTCGAGGTCAAGGTCGTTGGTAGGTTCGTCGAGCAGCAGGTTGTCGGGATTGCCGTAGAGTGCTTTGGCCAGGAGCACGCGCACCTTCTCGTTGGCGCTCATGTCCTTCATAAGCATATAGTGCTTGTCTTCCTTTATGCCAAGACCGGAGAGCAGAGCGGCGGCATCAGCCTCGGCGTTCCAGCCCTCGAGTTCGGCGAACTTCTCCTCCAGCTCGCTGGCCCGCATGCCGTCGGCATCGCTGAAATCAGGCTTTGCATAAAGGGCGTCTTTCTCTTTCATTATATCCCACAGCACAGTGTGGCCCTGCAGTACGGTGTCGAGTACCGTACACTCGTCGAATTTGAAGTGGTCCTGCTCAAGCACACTCATACGCTCGCCCGGGCCCTGCATCACGTTGCCGTGGGTGGGGCTGAGCTGTCCGCTGAGTATGCGCATGAGTGTAGACTTGCCGGCGCCGTTGGCTCCTATGATGCCATAGCAGTTGCCGGGGGTGAATTTCAGGTTTACGTCCTGAAACAGAACTCTTTTGCCGAATTGAATACCTAAGTTGTTTACCGATATCATAGTTGGGTTGGATTAATCAAACAGTTTTTCGCTGAGGCGACGCAGAGCCTCGACTTTATTATCCTTGTGCACTACCATAGATATATTATAGTTGCTGCCGCCGTAGCTAATCATTCGAATGGGAATATCGGCCAGCGCCGCTACGGCCCGCGACTCGAAGCCACGGTTATGCCACTCGAGGTCGCCTACCACGCATATAATAACCATGTCGCGGTCTACGGTTACGGTACCGAAGTGCTTAAGGTCGTCGACGATGGCGGCCAGACGGCTGTCGTCATCGATAGTAAGAGTCACGCCCACCTCGCTGGTGGCAATCATGTCGATGCTGGTGCGATGCTTTTCAAAGGTTTCGAACACCTTGTGCAGAAAGCCGTAGGCCAGCAGCATGCGGCCGGACTTTATTTTCACGGCGGTGATGTTGTCCTTCGCGGCCACAGCCTTGATGCTGCCGTCGGGTGGCATATTGTATATTACAGTACCGGTGGCCTCGGGCTGCATGGTATTGAGCAGACGCACCGGAATATTGTTCAGCTTGGCAGGTAACACACAGTTGGGGTGTAGAATCTTGGCGCCGAAATAAGCCAGCTCGGCGGCCTCCTCGAAGTTCAGACGGCTTACCGGACGGGTACCCTCCACATAGCGGGGGTCGTTGTTGTGCATGCCGTCGATGTCGGTCCAGATTTGAATCTCCTCGGCATTCAGCACCGCACCGATAATCGATGCCGTGTAGTCGCTGCCGCCACGTTTCAGATTGTCGATGTCGCCGAAAGCATTGCGGCATATATATCCTTGGGTGATATACACATCTGCATCCTGGTTCATGTCCATCAGTCGGCCGAGGCGAGTGGCTATATACTTCATGTCGGGCTCGCCGTTGCTGTCCGTACGCATATATTCAAGAGCCGGCAGCATAACACTGCGTACGCCGCACTCATGCAGATACTCGTTCATCATAGCCGTGCTCATAAGTTCGCCACGGGCCAGAATCTCGCGCTCCTCGGCCACAGCGAACTCACCCTGAATCAGGGCTCTGATGTATCCGATACTCTCGCCAATCAGCATAGCAGCGCGGGCGCGGGCCGTATCGGTGGAATAAAGTTCGGAAATAACTCCCGAATACTTCATTTCCAAAGTGTTCAGAGTTTCCTGAGCTCCGGGAATATTGCCCTTGTAAAGATAGTCGGTAATCTCCACCAGAGTATTGGTGGTACCCGACATGGCGCTCAGTACAACCACATTGCGTCCTCCGCGCCGTACGAGGTCGGCAACAGCCCGCATACGCTCTGCCGAGCCTACGGAAGTGCCTCCGAATTTCAATACTTTCATCAAATTCTGTCTGTTCTGATTTTTCGAACTGCAAAGTTACAAAAAAATGCTGACATAACGGCCAAAACAATGACTAAAATAAGGCTACATCACAAAGCCGTGTCTGCCGATTTGAAATCAGAACAGGCCGGATA
>CAJUHX010000034.1:0-16580 GCA_910586455.1 uncultured Muribaculaceae bacterium
GTGGTTGACGGCTGGCGTGCCAAAGGATACTTCAACGGAAGTGTCAAATACGAGAAAAGCAGCCAGCTCAACAGTCTGTTGTGGGCTTTTGGCCCCATGATTCTGCTGATAGCAGTGTGGATTTTTATAATGCGCCGTATGTCGGGAGGTGGCGCCGGTGGCGGCGGAGTGTTCAGTGTCGGCAAATCCAAGGCGGCTTTGTTCGATAAAAACAACTCCGTAAAGGTCACATTCAAGGATGTGGCCGGTCAGGCCGAAGCCAAAACCGAGGTTGAGGAAATCGTTGAATTCCTCAAGAATCCCAAACGCTACACCGACCTCGGCGGCAAAATTCCCAAGGGTGCGCTGCTGGTTGGCCCTCCCGGCACCGGCAAGACCCTTCTGGCCAAGGCTGTGGCCGGTGAAGCCAATGTGCCTTTCTTCTCAATGTCGGGCAGCGACTTTGTGGAGATGTTCGTAGGCGTGGGAGCTTCGCGCGTACGCGACCTTTTCCGTCAGGCCAAGGAAAAAGCCCCTTGTATCGTATTTATCGATGAAATCGACGCCGTGGGCCGGGCACGTGGCCGCAACCCGAACATGGGCAGCAACGACGAACGCGAAAACACCCTCAACCAGCTGCTTACCGAAATGGACGGTTTCGGCTCGAACAGCGGCGTTATAATTCTTGCCGCCACCAACCGCGCCGACATCCTCGACAAGGCCCTTCTGCGTGCCGGACGTTTCGACCGTCAGATATATGTCGACTTGCCCGACCTCAACGAGCGTGTGGAGATTTTCAAAGTACACCTGCGCAATATAAAGACAGCTCCGGACCTTGATATTGACCTGCTGGCACGCCAGACTCCGGGCTTCAGTGGCGCCGACATCGCCAACGTGTGCAACGAGGCCGCTCTTATTGCCGCCCGAAACGACAAGAAAGAGGTAACACGCGAAGACTTCATAGCCGCCGTGGACCGTATCATAGGCGGTCTGGAGAAGCGTACCAAAATAACCACCGATGAAGAGAAACGAGCCATAGCCGTACATGAGGCAGGCCACGCCGCAGTGTCGTGGAATCTGCGCTACGCCAACCCGCTCGTAAAGGTCACAATTGTGCCGCGCGGCAAGGCCCTCGGAGCTGCATGGTACCTGCCGGAGGAGCGTCAGATTACTCCCACCGAGGCCCTGCTCGACCAGCTTTGCTCGCTGTTGGGCGGACGCGCTGCCGAAGAACTCTTCCTGGGCCATGTAAGCACAGGTGCGGCTAACGACCTCGAGCGTGTGACCAAACAGGCTTACGCCATGGTTGTTTATTATGGTATGAGCGACAGACTGCCCAACCTCTGCTACTACGACAGCACCGGTCAGGATTATGGATTCAGCAAGCCGTACAGCAACGAACGCGCCAAGATTATCGACGAAGAAGTAAGCCGGATTATCTCCGAGCAGTACCAGCGTGCTAAAGACATCCTTACCAAGTATGCCAAGGAGCACCACGAGCTGGCAGAATTACTGATAAAGCGCGAGGTGATATTCACCGAAGATGCCGCACGTATATTCGGCCCCCGCAAATGGGCATCGCGTACCGATGAGATTCTGGGCAAGAACGACGACACTCCGGCCGCCCTGCCCGAAGCTACGTCGTCGGACGACACAAAACCCAATGCTCCAAAAGAAAACGACGAGCCGTCTGCTCAGACACCACCGCCTTACAACCCTGAATAACCCGACAAACGGAAAAGTTATCCAAATTCAGAGTCGTCAATTCTGAAATTCAACAAATTAGCAATGTTTTAAGCGTCAAAAGTTTTCCATTTTGGAAAACTTTTGACGCTTTTTATTAAAACAATCTTGCCCGAACGGATAATTTTTCGTAGCTTTGTACCCGCATTTGCAATACAACTGCCCCCTAAGTACGCACTATAATCCCCCCAGAAAATAGAATGATACAGACTGTAGTGAAGCGCGATGGACGTGTCGTGGGCTTCAACGAAGAAAAAATCAAATCGGCAATCCGGAAGGCGATGATTCAGACCGAGCAAGGCGAGGACGAAAACCTAATCAACCGAATCTCGGAGCACATATCGCTCGGCGGCGACGAACGCATGACCGTAGAACAGATACAGGACATGGTGGAGCTGGAGCTGATGAACTCACCCCGCAAGGAAGTAGCCAAACGCTATATAGCATATCGCGACCAGCGCAGCATAGCCCGCCGTGCCAAGACCACCGACATGTTCCACGAAATCATCGAGGCTAAAAACAACGATATCACCCGCGAGAACGCAAACATGAACACCGACTCGCCGGCAGGCATGATGATGAAATTCGCCAGTGAAACAACCAAGCCCTTTGTCGACGATTATCTGCTATCCGCCGAGGTTCGCGAAGCTGTCCGCCACAACTACATACACATACACGACAAGGACTACTACCCCACCAAGAGCCTTACCTGCGTGCAGCACCCGCTCGACCGCATACTCGAGTATGGCTTCATAGCCGGCCACGGCGAGTCGCGCCCCGCAAAACGCATCGAAACAGCATCGATTATCGGCTGTATATCGCTTGAAACCGCCCAAAACGAAATGCACGGCGGCCAGGCAATTCCTGCTTTCGACTTCTATCTGGCGCCTTTTGTCCGCTCCTCGTTCATAGAGGAAGTAAAGAATGTGGAAGTACTCAGCGGCGAAGACTACAAGGAACTGTACGACGTAAAGCTCACAGATTATATCAAGCGCCCCCTTGACGGCCTCACCGGCAGCGAACGTGCCATGCAGCATGCCATGAACCGCACTGTCAGCCGTGTACACCAGGCTATGGAGGCATTCATACACAACATGAATACCATTCACTCGCGCGGTGGCAACCAGGTGGTATTCTCGTCGATTAATTATGGCACCGACACTTCGGCCGAAGGCCGCTGCATTATCCGCGAGCTGCTCAACTCCACATACGAAGGCGTAGGCAACGGTGCCACAGCCATATTCCCTATACAGATTTGGAAGAAAAAACGCGGCGTGAGCTATCTGCCCGACGACCCCAACTACGACCTCTATCAGCTGGCCTGCAAAGTAACTGCCCGACGTTTCTTCCCCAATTTCGTAAATCTCGACGCCACCTTCAACCAACACGAAAAATGGCGCGCCGATGACCCGCAGCGCTACAACTATGAAGTGGCGACTATGGGCTGCCGCACACGAGTATTCGAAGACCGCTATGGCGAAAAGACCTCAATCGGGCGCGGAAACCTCAGTTTCACCACCGTGAATATAGTACGTCTGGCCATAGAGTGCATGACCATTAAGGACCGAACCGAACGCATCGACGCCTTCTTCCACCGCCTCGACAACGTACTCGACATAGCCGCGCGTCAGCTTTGCGACCGCTTTGACTTCCAGAAAACCGCACTCGTAAAGCAGTTCCCCCTGCTTATGTCCAAGCTCTGGAACGGAGCCTCCGAACTCGGTCCAGAAGAAACCATAGAGCCGGTAATCAACCACGGCACACTCGGCATAGGTTTCATCGGACTGGCCGAATGCCTTGTGGCCCTTACCGGCAAGCACCACGGCGAAGACGAGCTGTCGCAGCAGCTGGGCCTGCGCATAGTAGGACACATGCGTAGCCGTGCAAACGAATACAGCGAGAAATACAACCACAACTTCTCGGTACTCGCCACTCCCGCCGAAGGACTAAGCGGCAAATTCACCGCCAAAGACCGCAAGACCTACGGCACGCTGCCCGGCATCACCGACCGTGCATATTACACCAACTCGAACCATGTGCCGGTACACTACCGCTGTTCGCCCCGCCACAAGGCACGCATCGAGGCTCCATACCACGAACTCACTCGCGGCGGACATATATTCTATGTTGAAATCGACGGCGACGCCACCCACAACCCCGAAGCTATATCGGCCATAGTCGACCTTATGGACCGGCACAACATAGGCTACTGCTCGGTAAACCACAACCGCAACCGCTGCATGCACTGCGGCTATGAAGACGCCAGCAAAGACCTGCACGAATGTCCGCGCTGCGGCAGCAACGCCATCGACCGCCTGCAACGCATCACAGGCTATCTGGTCGGCACTACCGACCGATGGAACAATGCCAAACTTGCAGAACTCAACGACCGCGTAGTACATGAATAGCAGCGCCCTCACCCTGCGTGTGGCCGGTATCGTCGACGGCACAGCCGTCGACGGGCCGGGCCTGCGGACATCGATTTACTTCGCAGGCTGTGACCACCGCTGCCCCGGATGCCACAATCCTCACACCTGGCCCTTTGATGCCGGAGAAGACATTGCATCCGACGAGCTTTTGCGGCGTATAGCCGACAACGATTTCGATGTCACCTTCAGCGGTGGCGACCCCATGTACCAAGCCGAACGTCTGGTGCCGCTGGCGCGCGCCATAAAAGCCATGGGCAAGAACATCTGGTGCTACACAGGCTTTGTATACGACGACATACGCGACCTTGCGCCCTACTCTCAGCTGCTTAAGTACATCGACGTTTTGGTCGACGGTCCTTACATCGAAGCCCTGCGCGACCCCTCGTTGCGCTTCCGCGGCAGCTCCAACCAGCGCATCATAGAGCTGCATCAATGATTTGCGTATCTCGCAAAAAAAATGTAAATTTGCAGCAGTAAACATAATAAATAAATCAGAAATGCTCAGAAAAGTAGTTTCAATCGCCGGCAAACCCGGGTTATATAGCCTTGTAAACCAAGGCAAAAACATGCTTATAGTAGAATCGCTGGCCGATGGCAAACGCGTTCCGGCATACGCCCGCGACAAGGTGATGTCGCTCGGCGATATCGCGATCTATACCACCGACGATGATATGCCCCTGGGCGATGTACTCGATAAGGTCTTCGCCTTCACCGAAGGCAAGCCTGTGGATGTAAAAAACTTTGCAAACGACGCCGAAATGCGCGAGTACTTCGGAAAAATTCTGCCGGAATTCGACAGCGAACGTGTGTACAACAACGATATACGCAAACTCTTCAGCTGGTACAATATACTCCTTGCCGCAGGATTTACCAAATTCGCACAGGAACTTGAAAGTGCGGAAAAGCCGGCAGAAGAATCCGAACAGGAATAAAACTTTTTACAACGGCGAGAGGATGGCCTGAGGCCATTCTCTCTCTTATTTAAGAGCAAAAAAGAAACGGCTGTCTCCCGACAGCCGTAAATCTTTTAACCTTAAATCTATTACCATGAAAAAACACAGTGCAAATAATCTATTTACGATATTTAAACACAGCCAAGTTACAATTGGTTCACAGCACTGCATGGTTTAACTAATTTTAATATAATATTTCTATTATTTTTCCTAATTTTATGGTCGTAAATATAAGCGCTTCATGTAGTATTTAAAACAGCATTATCACATTTCAAAATGAGAATAAAGATATTAGTAATCGACGACGAAGAAGCTCTGTGCGAAATTCTCAAGTTCAACCTTGAAAAAGAAGGCTATGAAGTAGACTGCGCCTATAGTGCCGAAGAGGCACTCGAGATGGACCTCTCGAGTTACTCGCTGTTCATGGTCGACATAATGATGGATCAGCTCAGCGGATTCGACTTTGCCAAACGGATACGCAATAATCAGAAAACCGAAAATATCCCTGTGATTTTCTGCTCGGCGCTCACCGGCGAAGACGACAAGGTGATGGGCCTGAACATCGGAGCCGACGACTATGTGACCAAACCGTTTGTAATCGGCGAGGTTCTTGCCCGCGTACGTGCGGTGCTTCGCCGGACCAAATCGGCCCAGCAGATAGCGTACAATGTGTCGCAGAGCATTTACGAGCCCGATATAACATTCCGTGAACTGCGCGTGGACCGAAACGAAAAAGTCTGCTACCTGCAAGGCAATCAGGTACAACTCACACGCACCGAATTCGACCTGATACTCTTTTTCCTTACCCACCGCAACCGCATCTATTCGCGCGAAGAAATTATATCGGAAGTCTGGGGTGAGGATGTGATGGTCACACACCGCACCATAGATACCAATATAACCAGACTCCGCAAGAAGCTGGGCGAATACGGCAACAATATAGTCACACGCCAAGGCTTCGGCTATGGATTTAAGGAGGCGTATTAGCTACCAGTGGCAGATGTTCATACTGATGGTGGTGGCCGTATGGGCCCTCATCTTCGGTATGTCGTATTGGCAGTATTCAAACGAAAAAGAGTATCGCAAGATACTCATCGACAATCAGCTGAACGTTATCAGCGACCGCATCAAGTATGCTTATGAACGCAACACCGACATCAGACCGTTCATTGAGTTCATCGGCAACTACTTTATGAACAACGACCGCACCAACAGCACATTCGACAAACTGCGGGTATCGGTGTACGAAGACGGACGTCTGATACAAAGCATTGGCGATGTGGTGCTGCTGAGCGACGAGGAAACTGCGCGCGGTTCGGGATATACAAATACCCCGGACTTCGACGAAAATTCGACCGAACTGCTCAAAGAAGGCAGTTTTTACTTCCAGGCGCCGGTAGATACAATCCGCGGTCACGAACTCAAAATCTACACCGTATTGCCTGCCGATGAAGACATCACCAAGGCCACTCTGCCGAACAAAAGCATTTGGTTTGTGGTGTTCGGTGTTGCGGTTGCCATGACTATCGGGGCATACTATATGTCGCGCTACTTCGGGCGCAACATCAAGATTCTGCGCCTTTTTGCCGAACGTGCAGCCACCGACCCCAATTTCATACCGAGCATGGATTATCCACACGATGAACTCGGTGAAATCTCGCGACAGATTATCCACATGTACAACGAACGGTCGAAAACTGTACTGAAACTCAAACGCGAGCACAAGGTGGCACTTCACGCCATGGAAGAGAAAGCCCGCATGAAACGCCAGCTCACCAACAACATAAACCATGAACTGAAAACGCCTATTGGCGTAATCAAAGGTTACCTCGACACCATAATCGAGAATCCGGATATGGACCCGGCCTCGCGGACTCACTTCCAGCTAAAGGCCCGCGAGCACATCAACCGTCTGGTTAATCTTATAACCGATGTCAGCGCCATAACACGCCTCGAAGAAGGTACCGGAATAATCAGCACCGAGGAACTCGATTATCACGATGTAGTCTATAACATTGCAAACGATATAGAGGAGTCCGGAGCCGCAGGCGATATGGAATTTATGTACGACGTACCGCTTGACTGTATGGTGGTGGGCAATTACAATCTGCTGTCAGGCATGCTGATAAACCTTGTTAAAAATGCGTCGGCATACTGCAAAGGCACCGAATGCGGAGTGAATCTGGTAGGCGAGGACAACGGCTTCTATCACTTTGTTTTCTTCGACAACGGTATAGGTGTAGGCGAGGAACATCTGCCTCATCTGTTCGACCGTTTCTACCGCATTGACAGCGGCCGCACACGCAAAGCCGGAGGTACCGGTCTGGGGCTGCCTATTGTGCAAAGCACCATAATTGCACACGGAGGCAAAATCGAGGTGCGTAACCGTAAGGGCGGTGGTCTTGAGTTTCATTATACTCTGCCCAAGGCATAGCCGCGGCTCAAAGGCTGTAAAAAATTGCATCCCAAAAGTTAAACACATAACTTTTGGGATGCAATTTTTTACAGCCACCCTAAAGGGGCCTCTTACTATCAAGTATTACAATAATTCCCGGAGTTGTGCCCCGGGCTAATATGCCATATCGCCACCATTGGGAATGCAGTCCGCTTTATGCCTTACCTTGTCGGAGCTGCTCGGTATAGTGGCTAATTTTGGCCAGGTGCTCCACAATAGGCAACTGCTGCGGACACTTATGCTCACATGCCCGGCACTGCACACAGCGGTTGGCCTGACGCAGACGCGGTACTTCGCGGTCGTATCCCACAAGATAGGCGCGACGAGCCTCTGCGTATCGCGGGTCTTTTACATCGCGTGGAGCGTTGTCGTCGTTAATACATTTGTTATAGTGGCGGAAGATGCCCGGGATATCCAAGCCATACGGACAAGGCAGGCAATAACGGCAGTCGGTACATGGCACAGTGGCATTCTGCAGAATATCGAGAGCCGCCAGATGCAGGAAAGCACGCTCGTCGTCGTTCAACGGCTCGAGAGGCGAATATGTGGCAAGGTTATCCTGCAGATGCTCCATGTATGTCATGCCGGAAAGCACAGTCAGGACTTCGGGGAATGTACCGGCATAGCGGAATGCCCACGAAGCGATTGAATCCTCCGGACGGCGCTGTTTCATTTTAGTTTCTACATTTTTAGGTACTTTTGCCAGACGTCCGCCCAGCAGCGGCTCCATAATCACTACCGGAATATTGCGTGCGGCGAGTTCACGGTAAAGATACTCGGCTTCGGGCATTCCCTGACGCAAGTTCGACCGGTCGTCCCAGTCGACATAATTGAGCTGAATCTGCACGAAGTCCCAGTGTGCCTTGCCTTGGTCCATCAGGCGCATAAGGTAGTCGAACACGCTTATATCGCCATGGTACGAGAAGCCGAGATTGCGTACAGTGCCGTCGGCCCTGCGTTCTTTCAGGAAGTCGAGTATTCCGTTATCTTCGAATCGGGCACGATAGGTCTGCATGGGGTCGAGTTCCTCGCTCCGGCCTCCTATGGCATGGAGAAGCATGTAGTCGATATAATCGGTCTGCAGATTTTCGAGCGACTGATTGAACATCTCAATAGATTTTTCGCGCGGCCAGAATGCCGGATCGAAGTTCGACAGCTTGGTGGCAAGGAAGTAGGACTCACGTGGATGGCGGCTAAGGGCAATACCCATGGCCCGCTCCGACTGTCGCTTGCAGTACATGGGTGATGTGTCGTAATAGTTAACACCATGGGCCATGGCGTAGTCGACCGAACGGTTCACTGCCTCCTGGTCGATGACGCTGTCCGATTCACCCGCACTTTCATTGGTAGTAGTCGGCAGGCGCATGCAGCCGTAGCCGAGAATCGACACTTTGTCGCCTGTATTGTGGTTGGTACGGTAGGTCATTTCGCCTTGGGTACGCGGCTGTGCCGTGGTATTTTCGGATGTACCTGCCGAGCATGCTCCGAGAGCGCCGGCTGCAGCGCCGATACCCATGTATTTCAAGAAGCTGCGGCGCGAGAGGCCACTGTTATCATTGCTGGACTTGCTCATAATCAGAGTTCACGATGTATTTCTATACCCTCGACATGTATGGCCGAGTGGTCGGATGATTTGATAATACCTGCAGTACCCACAGGACAATTGTATTCGCATGCGCCGCAGCCGATACACAGTTCGTCGTTCACCACGGGCATAAGTTTGCGTTCGGGCTGCTCCGGGTCGGCGGGCACCATGCTGATGGCGCCTGAAGGACACTGGCGGCTGCAGTTGCCGCAGAACTGTCCGTTGGCCGATATGCAAAGGTCGAGGTCCACAACCGCACGGCCAATCTTGGTGGAGGACTTCAGTGCGGTGTCAAGCGGAAGGATTGCACCGGCAGGACACACCTGCGAGCACGCTGTACACTCAGGACGGCAATAAGCATCGGTAAACTCCAGGCGCGGCTGCATGAAAGTGTCGAGCCCGGTCGACGGCCTCAGCACACCTTCGGGGCAAGCGCGCACACACAGTTGGCAGGCAGTACAATGACTGCCGAGGTGCAGCAGGCCTTTGGAGCCGGGCGGTACTATAGGTGTTTTGCGCAGCGGCGCTTTCTTCTGACGTATCGCAGCAAGTACGCCGTCGCCTTCGGTCGAGGCCTTTACAGCCATGGCTCCGGCCACCATACCGCCTGTGAGCAGAAAAGCCCGGCGTCCGGCGTCATCTACTTTGCCGGCGGCCGGACGAGCGCCGGACAGCGAACGGCCGCGTCGCCAGGTGTAGCGTATGGCTCCTGTCGAACAGTTGTCGATACAGTCCATACAGGCCACACAGCGCGTATGGTCGATTTTGTGTTCCTTGCCGTTGATGCAACGGGCCTTGCAGTTGCGCTCACATTTGCGGCAGCCGTTGCAGCGCGAAGTATCTATCATGGGGCGCATAAGCGCGTATCTCGACATATAGCCGAGTATTGTGCCCACAGGACAGATTATATTGCAGTAATCGCGGCCTCCGCGCCATGCCATTGCTGTAACTACTGCCAGAGTTATTACAGCCACAACAAGCACAGGCACCGTTATGATGATACTCACAGGCGTAAGCATGTAGTTGCCTTCAGCTGCCGACCAGCCTGCCAGACAGTTGTTGAGCCAGTCGTAGCCCGGAGCGAAAATCTGCGAAGCTATGCGTCCGTAGGCGCTGTATGGCTCGAGGAGTCCGGCGAAAGCAGCCGCCGTGGCGGTAATAAGGCCGAGGATAAGCAGCACGGCAAAACATGTCAGTACAGTCAGCCGGACACGACGCCATGCTGGAGAGAAGCCAAAGCGGTTTTTCTGCTTCTTGCGCGGCACTCCGAACCATGAGCGCAGCCGTATAATCACATCCTGATATATGCCCAGCGGGCATATCACCGAGCAGTACACCCTACCAAGCAGCAGTGTAAGGGCTATGAGGAACAAAATGGCCAGAATGTTCATTGACAGCAACGCCGGTATGAACTGTATCTTTGCCATCCAGCCCCAGTAATGCCGCGCAATGCCGCTGAGGTCAAGAAAAAGGAGAGTTACAGCAAGCAGACTAAGACAGCCTGCAGCTATTCTGATTTTCTTTAACATACTCTTTATATGATGTTATTATTCGTCAATTACAAATTCTTCGGAGAGAGCTTCGATTGTTGGCGTACCTTCGTCGATCAGCTGTTTGTCGGCACAACGGAGCACCCTGCCAGGGAAGCTGTCGAGCATCGACAGGTTGTGAGTAGCCACCACCACAGCGGTGCCCGACGCAGCAATCTCATAAAGGCTGTTTATAATCTGGCGGCCTGTTTCGGGGTCGAGGTTGCCGGTAGGTTCGTCGGCAAGAATCAGCTCGGGTTTGTTCAGCAGTGCTCGCGCTATGACAATACGCTGCTGCTCGCCGCCGGATAGTTCGTGTGGCATCTTGTACGACTTGTTGGTCATGCCCACCTCGCGCAACACCTCTTCGATACGCTGTTCCTTATCGGCTTTGTTGCGCCAGCCTGTGGCGTCGAGTACAAATTCGAGGTTGGCAAACACATTGCGGTCGGTAAGCAGCTGAAAATCCTGAAATACTATGCCTATGCGGCGGCGTAACATAGGTATGTCCTTGCGGCGTATCGAGGCGAGGGCAAAGTCGAGTACACGGGCATCGCCCTCAGTCACCGGCACCTCGGCATACATAGTTTTAAGAAGCGAGCTTTTGCCACTGCCCACACGGCCTATGAGATACACAAATTCGCCGGATTCAATTTTGAAGTCAACGTGTTTGAGCACTACAAGCTCCTTGCGTGCAACCTCAACATTCTTATATTGTATGATTACTGACATATATTCTAAAAAGCTGGATTAATCGGTTGCAGCCATAGTGCAACCCGGTTGCAAATTTAGCGTATTTTTTGTTTTTATGCAACTTCGGACAAGGTCGCCCGATGCTTTTTCACTAAATTTGCATAAAAATTTTATGCAATCCGACATAATGAAAAGATTAACCGCAATTTGTATCAGCGCCGCTTTGCTGAGTTTCTGGTCGTGTGGACACAATCATGACCATGACCATGAACATAACCATGAACATGAACAAGAACACGACCATAACCATGAACACGGACATGAAGTAGCCGAAATACATGAAGCCGACAAGAGCCACGAGCATGCCGAAGGCGAAATTGTACTTGAACCTGAAATGGCCGCCCGCTTCGGTGTCCGCATCGACACTGTGCGCAACGGCATGCACTCCGAGGCGTTGAAGGCCGCAGGTACTTTCCTGAGTTCCAACAGTTCGATGGCTGGTGTTACCGCTCCACTTGCCGGCACAGTAAGCTATCAGGCATCTGTTACAGTGGGAGCCAAGGTGCAGCGCGGTACTACTGTGGCGCACATCCGTCCGGGCTCGGTCGAAGGCGGCAACACCAATGCCGGCGCCAAAGCAGCCATGGACGCAGCCAAGCGCGAACTCGACCGTCTGAAGCCACTCTATGACGACCGTCTGGTGACAGTATCCGAATATAATGCCGCTCTGGCAGCTTACGAGCAGGCCAAGGCAGCCTACTCTCCAGCAGCATCCGGCGCTGTCCACGCTCCGATATCAGGAGTGATTACCTCTATTGATATTCCGTCGGGAGCTTATGCCGATGCAGGCACCGTACTGATGCAGATAAGCAGCGGAGGCGACCTTACTCTGCGTGTGGATGTACCTCAGAGCCGCTACAGTCTGGCACGTAATGCCGTCGACGCCAACATTATTCTGCCCGACGGCAACGCCATGAGCGTGAGTGCCATGGGTGGCAAGCGTATTTCGGGAGCTGAGGCCGGCGCCAGCGCCCCCAACGGCTTTGTGTCGGTGTACTTCAGTGTGCCGGCATCCCAAGCCGTGGCTCCGGGAGCTACCGCCGAGGTATATCTGCTGGGCAAAGTCGCAGACAAGGGCATTACCATACCCCGCAGCGCCTTGAGCGAGCAGCAGGGTTCGTACTTTGTATATGAAAAAATCGGCGATCACGCCTACCGCCGTCTGCCCGTGACCATCGGTGGCAGCGACGGCATAAACGCAGTAATAACATCGGGACTTAACGGCGGCGAAGCTATCGTCACCGAAGCGGTAACTACAATCCGTCTGGCCGAGAATTCCGGCGCCATTCCCGAAGGTCACAACCATAACCACTGATTCTGATGCTGAACCGTATTATCCATTTTTCGTTATACAACCGCCTGACGGTGGTGATACTGTCGACGGTGATTCTGATAGCCGGCACTCTGGCCATGCTGCGTACCGATGTCGATATTTTTCCCGACCTCAACGCACCCACAGTGGTAGTAATGACCGAGGCTCGCGGCCTTACTCCGGAAGAAGTCGAAAAGGTGGTAAGCTACCCTATCGAATCGGCTGTAAACGGTGCTACCGACATTCGCCGCGTACGCTCACAGTCGAATTCAGGCTTTTCAATCGTTTGGGTCGAATTCGACTGGGGTACTGATATATACCGTGCCCGCCAGATTGTGAGCGAACGCCTTACCACTGTGGCCGAACAGATGCCGCAGGGTGTATCGGCTCCGGTTCTTGGCCCGCAGTCGTCGATTCTTGGCGAGATGATGATTATAGGTCTTACCGCCGACAGCACATCGATGCTCGACCTTCGCACAATTGCCGACCGTACCATAGCTCCGCGTCTGCTTGCCATGGGCGGAGTGTCGCAGGTATCGGTGATAGGCGGCGAGGCCAAGGAATATCAGATACGTCTGAAACCCGAGCTGATGCAGGCTCGCAATGTGAGCATCGACGAGGTGGCCGATGCCGTAGCAGGCCTCAACGATAATGCTTCGGGCGGCGTGGTATATGACTACGGCAACGAATATCTGATTAAGGCCGAATTCAACACCACCGATCCCTCGCAGCTGGAACTTGCCGTTATCCGTGCCGACGAGAACGGCCCTGTGGTTCTGGCCGACGTGGCCGACATAGTGGTGGCCGGCCAACAGCCGCGGATCGGTCTGGCCGCTGTAAACAGTGTTCCGGCGGTAATCATAACCGTGACCAAGCAGCCTAAAGCATCGACTATCGACCTTACAGCCAATATCGACGCAGCTTTGGCCGACCTGGCCCCCACTCTGCCTGCCGACATCCACATCAATACCGACATTTTCCGTCAGGCCGACTTTATCGACACCTCTATCACCAACCTGCAGGAAGCATTGCTCGAAGGCGCCCTCATGGTAATTGTGGTGCTTCTGTTCTTCCTCATGAACCTGCGCACCACCCTTATATCGGTGGTGGCGTTGCCGCTGTCGATTATAGTTTCGATGCTGGTACTCAATCTGATGGGATTCACCATCAACACCATGAGTCTGGGAGGTATAGCCATTGCCATAGGTTCGCTGGTGGACGACGCCATAGTCGACGTGGAGAATGTCTACCGCCATCTGCGGCTCAACGCCGCACTGCCCGAGGGCGAGCGCCGCAGCAAACTCGAAGTGATATACCACGCCTCTGCCGAAGTACGTACACCTATTTTCAACTCGTCGCTTATAATCATAGCCAGCTTTCTGCCTCTGTTTTTCCTGAGCGGCATCGAGGGCCGTCTGCTTATGCCGCTTGGCATAGCTTTCATAGTGGCGCTGATAGCCTCGACTGTAGTGGCTCTGACTGTTACTCCGGTGCTGTGTTCGCTGCTGCTGGGCAACAAGGCCGGCAACGAGAAACTCTCGAAGGAACCTGTCACAGCCCGCAAACTGCGCCTGCTCTACACCCGCGCCCTGGAGGCTGTGCTAAAACGTCCTAAACCCGTTCTGATAGCAACAACCCTGCTGTTTATCGGAGCCTGCGCGGCATTGCCTTTCCTGGGCCGCGGCTTCCTGCCCAAGTTCAACGAAGGCTCGTTTACCATCAACATCGCCACCATGCCAGGCGTGTCGCTTGACGAAAGCGACAAAATCGGACGTCAGGTCGACTCCATAATAATGGCCGTGCCCGAAATACACACCGTGTCGCGCAAGACAGGCCGCGCCGAACTCGACGAACATTCACAGGGTGTGAACGCCTCGGAAATAGAGGCTCCATACGTGCTCGCCGACCGCAGCCGCGAGGAAATCGCAGCCGAACTGCGTAGCCATCTGAGCGAGATTCCCGGTATTAATATCGAAATAGGCCAGCCCATTTCGCACCGTATCGACGCCATGCTGTCGGGTACTGAATCAGCTGTGGCCATCAAGATATTCGGCGATGACCTGAACACGCTTATGAGCCTTGGCAAAAAAATCAAACATGAAATAAGTGGCATACCGGGCGTGGTCGATGCCAATGTTGAGCAGCAGTTCGAGCGCCCGGAACTGGTAATACGTCCGCGACGCGAGGTTATGGCCGCATACGGTGTTACGCTGCCCCAGTTCAGTCGTGCCATATCAACCGCCTTGGGCGGTGTTGAGGTATCGCAGCTTTACGACAGCGGATGGCCCTACCCCGTGACTCTGATTGCCGATCCGGAGGCCAGAATGTCGATCGACGCCATTTCGAACTTGAGTGTCGACTCTCCACGCGGCCATGTAACCATAGGCACACTGGCCGAAGTAATCAGCTCGATGGGTCCCAACAGTGTCAGCCGTGAGAATGTGAAGCGTCGCCTGGTGGTTTCTGCCAACGTAGAGGGGCGCGACCTGCGCAGCACCGTAAATGAAATACGCCAGAAGATTGCCGATGAGGTAACTCTGCCCGAGAACTACTATGTGTCGTACGAGGGTCAGTTCGAAAACGAAGCCCAGGCATCGCGCACCCTGCTGTTCACCTCGCTGGGAGCACTACTGATTATACTTATGCTTCTTTACGGACAGTTCAAAAACATGCGCCAGTCGCTGCTGATACTCGTAAATATGCCTCTTGCCATGATTGGCGGAGTGATGATTCTGCTGCTTACCGGCGGCGAACTGAATATCCCGGCTATAATCGGCTTTATATCGCTCATAGGCATTTCGACCCGCAACGGCATGCTGCTGATTGCCCACTACAACGACCTGGCCGCACAGGGCCGCGACGCCATCAGCCGCACTATACACGGCTCAGCCGACCGTCTGCTGCCGATTGTAATGACCGCCCTCACTTCGGCCCTGGCCCTGATACCGCTGGCACTAACCGGCGGCCGCGCCGGCAACGAACTGCAGTCGCCAATGGCCATTGTAATACTTGGAGGTCTAATTTCGTCGACTGCACTCAATATGTTTGTGGTACCGGCCATATATTATCTTCGCAACCGAAAGGAGGAAAACAAAGCATGAAACATCTGATTCTAACAACCATAATGTCGGGCTGTGTGGCCATGTCGCTGAACGCAGCCGACCCCTTTGCCGATATTGAGTCGCAGGTGGTGGCGAACAACACCGACCTGACCTCGCTCGCAGGCGCCAACGAGGCCGACAATCTTGCCGCCGCATCGGAAAACAACCTGTCGGACCCCGAAATAGAGTTCGAACACCTCTGGGGCAAAGGCTCCGTGAAATGGGGCGCCGGAATAAGCCAGAGCTTCGAATGGCCGGGCCTGTACGGAGCCCGCAGCAAGGCCAACAAAGCAGGTGCGGAAGCCCGCCGCCTTATGTTTGAATCGGAACGTGCCGACCTGGTGTTCAAATCGCGTCAACTGATGCTTGAAATAGTGGGCATACGCCAGCAGATGCAGTTCGCCGACTCAATGATTTCCAATCTCGAACACCTGTTGGCCACCACACAGCTGGCCATGCAGCGCGGACAGGCCACCCGCCTCGACGTAAGCAAAGCCCGCTTCGCCCTGCTCTCGCTCAAGCAGGAGCGCGAAGGATACACCGACCTGCTGCAGACCAGTCGTTCGCAGCTTGTGGCTCTGAACGGTGGCAAGAATGTCGACATCAGCAGTCTTGACAGCTATCCGCAGGCCTCTCTGCTTGCACAGAACGAGTACATCGAGGCTTTCGACAACAACGCCCCATTCGCGGCTGCCATGCGGGCCCGTGTAGAAGCAGCCAATGCCGAGGCCGGTGCAGCCC
>CAJUHX010000034.1:16590-21436 GCA_910586455.1 uncultured Muribaculaceae bacterium
GGTTATCGCCATGCCTATGAGGAACAGACACACTTCAACGGTTTCTCGCTGGGCATGAGCCTGCCGCTGTTTTCAGGTCGACACAAGCGAAAGGCTGCAGATGCTGCTGTTTTGGCCGAAAAACTCGGAGCTGACAGCTACACTATAAGCATGCACGCCGACATTGCCGCAGCCCATACAAGGGCAAGACGCATGCAGGCACGCCTCGACGACTTCCGCAAGGTATTCGACGACTGCGACTACACCGGTATTCTTACCCGTTTATACGAAAACGGCCAAATCAACGTTATTGATTATATCAACGAAATCAATTATTACTTAGGTGTGCGCCGTGAGTACCTTCAGCTGCAAAACGAATACCAGCTCACGCTCGCATCTCTAAACCGATACCTTTAATGGAAGCAAACGACTATATTTTCGGCATACGCGCCGTGATGGAAGCCATCGAAAGCGGCAAACAGATTGACAAAGTACTGGTTCGCAACGACTTAAACGGACAGCTCGCAGGCGAACTATTCAATCTGTTGCGGGCCAACGACATACGTCCACAGCGAGTGCCGGAGCAGAAGCTCAACCGCATCACCCGCAAAAACCATCAGGGCGTAATAGCCTTTGTTTCGGCGGTAAACTACTACAGCCTGCGTCAGGTTGTTCCCACCCTGTTCGAAGACGGCATACTGCCCATGCTGGTGGTGCTCGACGGCATTACCGACGTGCGCAACTTCGGCGCTATTGCCCGTACGGCAGAGTGCTGCGGTGTAAACGCCATAGTCATTCCCGAACGTGGCTCGGCAGGCGTCAACGCCGATGCCGTAAAAACCTCGGCCGGTGCCCTGCTGCACTTGCCTGTTTGCCGCGAACGCTCTCTCAAAGAATCTGTTGAATACCTGAAACTCAGCGGCTACACCATAGTGGCAGCCTCGGAGAAAGCCGACATTAACTACACCAAGGCCGATTTCACCGGCCCTGTGGCCATAGTGATGGGCGCCGAGGATGTAGGCATCTCGCCCGAAATTCTCCGCCTCTGCGACACCATGGTGTCTATACCTATGTTCGGCCATATAGGCTCGCTGAATGTTTCAGTTGCTGCCGGTGTAATGCTTTACGAAGCTGTGCGCCAGCGCCTCGAATCCGACATGGAGGTTATCTGAGCAGATAAAGCCAATATATCATCTGCTTTCTTCTGCGCATGAAAAACGGCAAGGAATATGTTGTCGGCTGCCAAAATCCGGCTGATATGGTGGAGTTCATAAAATCGCAAATCATTTAAAGCCTCTCTGACTTCAGAGGCCTGCAAAACATTGATTTTGCAGATTCGCGAATTTTTGCTAATTTTGTAGGTCAAAAACGAAAACAATACAACTTATATACAATGGCAATCGAACTCAAAGGCTTGACAAAGCGTAGCGAAAACTATTCGCAATGGTATAACGAACTGGTCGTTAAGGCCGACCTGGCCGAACAGTCGGCTGTACGCGGCTGTATGGTTATCAAACCTTACGGCTACGCCATCTGGGAAAAAATGCAGCAGACCCTCGACCGTATGTTCAAGGAAACAGGCGTGCAGAACGCATATTTCCCACTGCTTATCCCCAAATCGTTTCTCTGCCGCGAGGCCGAGCACGTAGAGGGCTTCGCCAAGGAGTGCGCCGTGGTTACCCACTACCGCCTCAAAAACGACCCCAACGGCAACGGCGTGGTTGTTGACCCTGAAGCACGCCTCGAAGAAGAACTCATAGTACGCCCCACCAGCGAAACCATTATCTGGGGTACTTACAAAAACTGGATTCATTCGTACCGCGACCTGCCCGTACTCTGCAACCAGTGGGCCAACGTAATGCGCTGGGAAATGCGCACCCGCATGTTCCTGCGTACCGCCGAGTTCCTATGGCAGGAAGGCCACTGCGCCCATGCCACCGCCGAAGAGTCGGAGGCCCGCACTGTGCAGATGATTAACCTCTACGCCGAGTTTGCCGAGCGCTATATGGCCATGCCCGTAATAAAGGGTGTAAAGAGTGCCAACGAACGCTTTGCCGGCGCCCTCAACACCTACACCATCGAGGCCATGATGCAGGACGGCAAGGCTCTCCAGTCGGGTACCAGCCATAACCTGGGCCAGAACTTCGCCAAGGCTTTTGATGTTACCTTTGCCAACAAAGACAACAAGCCCGAATATGTATGGGCCAACTCGTGGGGTGTATCGACACGCCTGATGGGCGCTCTGATTATGACCCACTCCGACGACAACGGTCTGGTGCTGCCTCCGCACTTAGCTCCCATACAGGTGGTGATAGTGCCCATCTACAAGAACGCCGAGCAGCTCGCAGCCGTAACCGAAAAGGTTATGCCCATTGTAGAGCGTCTGCAGCAGCTGGGCATCAGCGTGAAGTACGACGACGCCGAAAACAAACGTCCCGGCTTCAAGTTCGCCGACTACGAACTCAAGGGTGTGCCGGTGCGTCTGGCTCTCGGCGCCCGCGACATCGAGAACGGCACTGTCGAACTCATGCGCCGCGACACTCTCAAAAAAGAAGTGCTGCCTCTGGCCGGTATCGCCGACCACATCAATACTCTGCTCGAGGACATTCAGCAGAACATATTCGACAAGGCTCTGAAGATGCGCAACGAACACACCTACGTATGCGACAGCTACGACGAATTCAAGGAGCGTGTAGCCGACGGCGGCTTCTTCCTCTGCCACTGGGACGGCACCACCGAAACCGAAGAGCGCATCAAGGAGGAAACCAAGGCAACCATCCGCTGTATCCCTCTCGACGGCGACGACACTCCGGGTGTGTGCATGGTTACCGGCAAGCCTTCGAAGCGCCGCGTAATCATCGCCCGTAACTATTGATGAATACCCGCATAAAGATACTCATACCCGACCTGAGCACACATATAAGCCTGCCTTATGCCGACGCCGGCATACAGGCGGGCTTCCCATCGCCCGCTCAGGACTATATCACCGAGTCGATTGACCTCAACCGCGAGATTGTGACCCATCCGGCGGCCACGTTCTACGGCCGTGTGTCAGGCGACTCGATGATTGAAGAGGGTATTGAGCCGGGCGACATTATTGTAATTGACCGTTCGCTCGAACCTGCCGACGGCGACCTTGCCGTGTGCTGTCTTGACGGCGAATTTACCCTCAAGCGTATTTGCCTGCGTCCGAGCGAAATATGGCTGCAGCCGAGCAATGAGGCGTTCGACCCCATTCTGGTCACCCCCGACAACAGCTTCGAAATATGGGGCGTGGTAACCCACACCATTAAAAACAACCGTCGCCGCACGCGCTACTGAGCCTGCCGATTATGATCGGACTCATCGACTGCAATAATTTCTTTGTATCGTGCGAGCGGGTATTTATGCCTGCCTTGCGCCAAAGGCCTGTGGTGGTTCTGAGCAACAACGACGGCTGCATAGTGTCGCTGAGTAGCGAAGCCAAAGCACTTGGACTGAAACGCGGCAACCCGTTTTTTCAGGTTCGGGAACTGTGCGAACACAATGGCGTGGCTGCCTTCTCGGGCAACCACCGCCTATACGGCGACATGTCGGGCCGTGTCATGGCTACTCTAGGAACAATGGTCAGCGACCTGGAAATATATTCAATCGACGAAGCCTTTCTGAATCTCGACTTCTGCCGGTCAGATACCCTCGAGAGCTTCGGCCGCAGCATAGTGGCGCGGGTAAGGCGCAATACAGGCATCCCTACATCGCTGGGCATAGCACCCTCCAAGACATTGGCCAAGATTGCCGCACGCTTTGCCAAGAAATACCCGGCATACCATGCCGTATGTATTATCGACAACGAGGAAAAACGGCGCAAAGCGCTGCAACTTACCGACATCGGCGATGTATGGGGCATAGGACGGCGACTGAGCCGACGCATGCACGATGTAGGCATACACAGCGCTTTAGACCTGGCCGACAGACCTAAAGCCGACATCGAACGCCTGCTTAATATCGTAGGCGAGCGAACCTGGCGCGAACTCAACGGCGAGCCATGCATAACCATGGACATCGTTGAGCCGGCCAAGAAACAGATGTGTTGCTCGCGCTCGTTTGCCGAAGACATATACAACCTCGACAGACTCAGCGGGGCCATTGCCGCTTTTGCAGGCATACTTGGCCGGAAACTGCGCGAGCAAAAGTCGGTAGCCCTGTCGATGTCGGTGTTCATACATACAAACTCGTTCCGCTCCGACCAGCCTCAGTATTACGGCAACGCACATTTTACCCTCGATGAAGGCACAAATGACACCATACAGCTCACCGAAGTAGCCGTTGACTGCCTCAGACGCGCATATCGCAAGGGATACGGCATAAAAAAGGCCGGCATACATATATGCGAAATCTGTCCGGAAGTTTCGCTGCAGCAGTCGCTCTTTGCAAAAGAAGGCGAACGCGAACGCCGACGGCGACTGATGGAAGTGGTCGACAGAATAAACGCCGGCAGTGCGGAACACGACAAGGTACATGTAGCCCGCTACTCGCCTATCAGTTCGTGTGTACGCAACGAACTCAAATCACGCCTGTACTCAACCCGACTCGACGATGCCATTAAGGTCAACACCCCAAACAATCACCCTACTCCACCTGCCAAATAATGGATAACAAGACATTCATAAACACTCTTGCCGAACGCTGCGGACGCGACAACGCCGACGTTCAGCGTCTGGTCGAAGGCCTCGCCTCGGTGCTGCGCGACCGATGCAGCAATCTGGCCACGGTTGCCGTGCCGGCTTTCGGCAACTTCGGCGCCGTGAAAACCGACGAATACATAGCCACCGACCCGGCCTCCGGCAAAACCATGCTGTATCCGCCTGAAATTAAACTTACATTCACC
>CAJUHX010000035.1 GCA_910586455.1 uncultured Muribaculaceae bacterium
CGCCTGCGCTCATGGCTCCGCCGCGGACGCCGCTTTGGCGATGCCATTATATACCAGCGGCTGTTTGAGTGAGGTTTGAGGTTTAAAGTTTAATCTCAAACCTCATAAGGCACACGCTCCAGCAGCGAGCGGCCAAGCGTGAGTTCATCGGTGTACTCAATTTCGTTGCCTACCGACATGCCGCGTGCAAGCCGGGTAATTTTCAGTGCCTCAAAACGGGCAAGCCTGCGCGAGATATAAAAATTAGTGGTGTCGCCCTCCATGGTGGCGCTCAATGCCAGAATCACTTCCGATACTCCGCCGCCTTCCACACGCTCCTCCAGCGAGTTTATCTCAATCATGTCGGGACCTATGCCGTCGACCGGCGAAATCAGGCCGCCAAGCACATGGTACACCCCGCGGAACTGCCCCGTAGCCTCGAAGCTCATCACATCGCGCACATTCTCCACCACACACACAGTGCTGTGGTCGCGCGCAGGCGAAACACAGATGGCACACTCCTCGGTTTCGGAAATATTATGGCAGACCTTGCAGTAGCGTATTCCGCGGCGCAGGTCGATAATAGCCTGCCCCAGAGCCACAGCCTCGCGCTCGTCGCGCCGCAGCAGGTGCAGGGCCAGACGCAGGGCCGTCTTGCGGCCTATACCGGGCAGACGCGATATTTCTGTAACGGCATTTTCAAGCAACGCCGACGAAAATTGTGTTTCCATAGTACAAAGTTACACATTATTTATATAACGCAGCTTATATGCCCGGCAAAAAAATCAGCACGGCGCGACAGTTCGGAACAATCGGCGCCCTTATTTGTTAAACAAGTATAACACAACTTCAATTCAAAACATACTTATACTATGGCACGTAATAACAAACGCAAAAACACTACCGGCGTATGGCTCGCCATCGGAGCTATAGTGCTTATCATACTGCTTGTAATCTGGCTCACGTTCGCCGACCTCACCGGCAATACCGATGTGGCTGCATTTCTCAACGTAAAAACCGTATGACCATGGGCGATGTCAATACATGGGCCTGGCCGGCATGGATTATTGTCGGTCTGGTGGTCGGTCTTATGGCCGGACGCTCCCTCGGAGGCCGCAGGGTTGTTGTAATCGACCTTCTGATAAGCATTGCCGGCGCCTGTCTTGGCGGCTGGGGCAGCGATCTGGCGCTTGGCGACGACACTCCGCAGCTGTTCATTATATCGGTGCTTGTGGCGCTGTTCGTATCCGGGGCACTGCTATGGCTGTTCAACGCCATATGGCAGATGTTCAATAAGGACTGAGAGGCCCCTACCGACCTAAAGAAAAACAGCGGCTCCGCACATAGGCGGAACCGCTGTTTTTCTTTGCACCGAAGAGTCGCTATCAGGCGTTCTTCGAGGGCATGCGACGCTCTTTGATACGGGCTTTCTTGCCGGTGAGAGCACGCAGGTAATAAAGTTTAGCACGACGAACTTTACCGTACTTATTCACGGTGATAGAGTCGATAAACGGCGATTCAATGGGGAAGATACGCTCTACACCGATGTTGTCGCTCATCTTGCGCACAGTGAAACGCTTCTTGGTGCCTTCGCCGCTGATGCGGATAACCACACCGCGGTACTGCTGGATACGTTCCTTGTTACCTTCTTTGATACGGTAAGCCACGGTGATAGTGTCGCCGGGGCCGAATTCGGGATGCTGCTTGCCGGTAGCAAATGCTTCTTCGGCAACTTTAATCAGGTCCATTGTAGTCTATAGAGATTAAAATGTTAACATTACTCGCAATATTCGCAGGCTGCATGTCCTGCCAGAGATTACGAAATCGGCTGCAAAGTTACAAAATAATCGCCGAAAGCACAAAACTTTCGGCGATTATTTTTTATGTGTCAGCAAAATAAGTCTGCCGGTGTCAGAAGCGGTAGCTCAGGCCGGTCATTATGCGGGGTATCATCACAAAGCGGGTGTCGGAGGTGTAGCTGATAACCACGCGGTTGGGATAGAACGATACGTCGGGCTCTATGTGCAGATCGATACCGCGGTCGAGGTTATATCGGAACTGTACTCCGCCTTCAAGCATAAGGCCGGGAAGTGATCCGGACAGATTGCTGAATCCGGCTCCGGCGCCCAATATGCCTATGACATGGAATCGGCGTGCCGGATTCTTGTCCATCAGCGAACTTATGTTGAGCAGATAGTCGGCATGCGCAGTGTGTATGTAGGGGCGCTTGCCCTTGCTTTTCTGACGGGTGATTATGTCGGCGGTATAACCCAGACGCAGGCCCGACACGCTGCTGAACCAACGGCCTACCGAGGCATCGATGGCGCCGCTCAGATGGTGTGGCTTGTCGATGAAAGTGCTGCTGAAGAATGTGGGGCCGCCGGTAAGCGACACAAAGTTGCGGCCATCGGCATAGCGGCCTGCCGCCAGGCCTGAAAGTACCCCCGGAGATGTGCCGAGCTTGTATTTCAGACCTGCCATCACACGCAGTTCGGGAGTCCAGTGGCGCGACGAGCCGTTGAGCATGGTGTTTGCCGCCAGCTGTGGTTCGATGTAGAAGTCGAGTGCATCGGAGAGCCGGAAGGAGCCATGCAGACCCAGACGCCCCTCAACCATGGCACGGACCAAGCCGCTGCGCCGGGCTATGCCACCACCAACGCCAACCACAGCCGAGAGGTCGAACACTCTGTCGGGGTTAAAGCCGGCCATACCGGTGGACATACTGAGCAGATAGTCGGCATCGACGCCAAGCGACATGTAGTTGGGAGCCTGGCTGAACACCTCACCGCGGGCACTGATACGCCAGCTCGAAAGCGGGCTCACCCGCTTGCCGAAACCGGCCTGCGCCACAAAGCCGGTGCCATAGTCGCCGCGTCGGCGCCACGAGGGTGCAACGGCGAATGTAAGGAAGTTATTACGGGCCTTAAGGAAGTCGGCATAGCTTTCAGGATGGTTGTGGCTGAAGTTGCCAATGGTATAGCGCAGACCCGCGCTGACCGACAAAAACGGGCCGTGTGCGCAGGCATCGAGTTCGCGAGTGAACTTGCGGGTGAACATGCGTGCCTCAGGCTCGATGAATATGCCCCACTCCGGCGTAAGGCGGAACAGTGCCGTAATGCTTGCCTCAGCTCCGGGATAGTAATTGCCTTTGACATTGCCGGCATAAGCCAGCACTGGACCCAGATTGAGCGACATATCGAACACCTGGCCGGGACGATATCCGCCGAAGGCCGAGTTCAGGTTCCACACAAAATCGAGCGAGCCTATGGCCAGAGTGCGATGCGGGGTGCCGTTGCCGCCTATGCCGCCGAGTTCGCCTTTAAGACGCAGACCTGCTGCCGACGAGAAGTATTTGCCTGCGAAAAAACTGCCGAAACCGTTTGGATGCCGAAACTCCTGCGAGCCGTTGCGTGTAAAGGCCCAGGCTCCTCCGCCGACGCCGAAAAACAGATGGTCGTCGGGCGCGCAGTCGAATTGCGAGGCACCGGACAGACGCTCCTGCTTGTTGAGCAGACGGTAGCCAAGACCGATGTTGAAACTGAGATCGGGACGGAAACGGCGCATGTCATCGTCGCTGAAGCGTGTGCCGGCCAGCAGACTCAGGCGTGGTTCGACATAGATGTAGAAGTTGCGCTGCACGTTGAATCTCAACTGCAGAGCGGCGCGGAGCCCAAGTTCATTGCCCCACAGGTCGTTGTAGCGTATTCGCTGGTATTCGGCACCAAGAGCGCCTATAAGCTCCACGCGGCGGTCGGGGTTGTCGCCCCGCAGCAACGACGAGAAGTTCATCAGATAGTCGGCTGATACCGCCCCGAACACTTTCCAGTCCTCGCCGGTAAAACGCGAGTGTACTCCGCCGTCGAGATTCATACGCCAGCCGTGTACGGGTGTAATCCAGTCGCCCAGCGATATTTCGGCCTGCAATCCGGGGCGGAATCCGTCGACCGGCCTGTGTCCGTAGGCCGATATGGCACCGCCTGCGCTGATAAACAGATGGTCGCCAAATCGTTTTTGCTCGTATACAGGGCCACCCAGAGGCTTCTGCAACACGTGGTCAATGGCGTTCATGCCGGTTGACGCGGTGTCGTTCAGAGCCTTGCTCATCCTGGCCTGAGCTGCCGGAGCGACAGCCATGGCCGCAGCGAATACCGTCGCTGCCACAAATCGGTATATAGTGTTCATGTTGTTATTCTGTATCGCTAAATTCATCGTCGGGCAGGTTTCCGTCTTCGTCGAGCAGGTCTATCACATCGCCGTCGATACGGGCGGTGTCGAGCAGTTCGGGCTTTTTGCGTATGGCGTTTGCCAGGTGTGTGCTTGCCTCGAGATATAGAAATCCGTTGGCGGCATCGGCGTCGGCCATGCGGTTGGCGGCAATTGCCTTTATATATTCTTCTTCGGCGCTCTCGCCCAGCTGACGGCTTTTTTCGTAGGCGCGGCTGTTGTTATGCAGGGCCAGCAGCATAAGTACCTCGTTGAAGGGCGATTCTTCGGCAATTTCCTGGAGTACCGACGCGTATCGGCCGTTAAGCGCGGCGCAATACATTTTGGCTTTGTGAAAGCGGGCGTCGTCGGGCATGTCATACAGCAGCGAGTCGGCATAGCTGTAGTGGTTGCCGGCCATGCTTGCTACTGCCAGGTTGTAGCGGGCCTCAAGCGGGAATTTACGCACTGCGGCTACATCGGCCATGTCGGGCGCGAATGGCTTTAAAATGGACTCGTCGGCGCGGTCGCAGTCGATGGTTAGTGCGGTGAGGTCGGAGGCGGCGGTGATAAATTCGGGGTGAATTTCCAGAGCCCGGCGCATGATTTCCTCGCGGCGAGCGGTGTCGGCCGACTCTGTATAGAGTTTCCAGAAGTGGTATGGCGACAGTGTGCGGTAGTCTTTATTGTACAGCTCGACGATTTCGCTTTCTGTGAGCGGGCGGTATCTCGACGACACAATACGATATTCTACTTTGCGCAGGCGCGGCAGATAGTCTTCCAGCAGAGTTGTCTTGTAGAATGGGAGAGCACGCATGGCGCGTGTCTGGCGGTCGATGTTGCCGGCATTTGCGTCAATCACAGCCTTTACGGCATCAGCCTCGGATGTCAGGCCGTCGGCACGCAGCAGTTTCTCCACCTCGGGCCATCCGGCTACGTTTGAATCGTATATAATCCGTGCATTGCGGCGGGTGGCCTCGGGCACGGCTGCCATGATTTTGTCGAGGGCCGAATGCATACGGCTGTCGGCCAGTTTCTTGTTCACGGCATAGGGTCCTTCGGGCGATGCCGTGCCTACGATGGTGAAGCTTTTCAGGGTCATGTCCGGGTCGGACTGTATGATTTCGAATTCGCGCAGCATCTTGTTCATCTCGGCTGTGTTGTCGCCCATCGAGAGGTCAAGGTTGGGGCTGCCGAGAGCGAATACCAGCTTTACCTGGCCGCTGGCGTCGCGCAGCTGCACCTCGGGTTTGGGGATATAGTTCTCGTCGGTCATCACCACTCCGTTGAGCGAGTACGAGAGAAATCTCATCGGATTTACAGTACCCCTGGCAATGCGTGTGGTGTCGGCATAGATTATGCGGTTATAGTTCTCCATCGATGAAAACACCACGCACATGAAGTCGTGGCGTGGATTATCCACCCTCAGTTTATCGGATATAAATATTGTATCATCGGCACGGCGCGAGGTCTTTTTCACCTGTACAAAGTCATTCAGGGGGTCTTTCGAGGCATCCCAGTCGAGCATACGGTGCTGTGTGGCATTGTACCTGAAACCATCGAACACCACCGGCTTGAGATAATTGACGGTGCGGGTGGTGACATTATATATTGCCGGCTGTATAATCATGCGTGCGCTCGACGAAAACAGCTGGTGAGGAATCGTAACAGTGGTCTTGAGTGTTATATCGTTGCCCTCAAGTATGAGGTCGGCCGGAGGCAGCACCAGCCCTTTGTAGTGGCTCTTGCCTGTCACCACCACTTCCTGAAGCATCTCGGCCTCGGGAAACATCGACACGTTAATCTCTATGCGGCCTTTCACCGGCTCCTGCAGATCCTTGCAGCCGAGTACTTCGAACTGCAGTGTGGTATTCTCGTCGGCGGTGATGCTGTACTCACCGAAGGCATTTGTGGTGCCCAGCAGCAGGTCGGTGGCGAGGTCTACTATCACCACTCCTTCGAGCGGCTTGCCCGAGCCCTGGGCCAGCACCTTGCCGCGGACATTCAGGTCGGCGGCTGATACGCCTGCCGGGATGGCTGCCAGCAGCAGCATGGCGAGCCCGCGGATATGATTGTTCCTGAACAGTTTCATCTAAAAGCTATTTGAAAATATAAGCGAACGACAGTCCGACCCTTATGGGCACCGGCCTGAGGTGTACGTAATTTTTATGGTTGGGTATCTGGTTGCCATGATAGTTTTTGGCGCTCAGATGCGCCAGCCCTACACCTATTTCGGCCTCCATGTTCCAGTGCTCGCCCAGTACCAGAGCATAGCCATAGGAAAAACCGGCACCAACGGCATCGCCTACGAAATGATGGTCGGCATGTCGTAGGTTATAAGAGGCGGCAGTAGCCGAAAGCGCCACAAAATGTCTGGCCATGGGGCGATTGAACCAGTATCGCAGTTCGGGCTCCACCCTCATGTTGGTCAACTCTGTGTCAGCCACCGATATATGCGTAGGATTGCAGGCCACTCCAAGTTGTAATGTCAACCGCGTGCTCAACCGCGCTTCAAGCGAAAGATTGGGCGACATTATCAGCCAATCTATCGTGTTTGTCTTTAGCGCCAAACGCTGCGCGTTCAGCCTCTCACCTCCTGCCACCAGTATAATAGATAAAAGGAGAAGGTATTGAATACGTTTTATCATAAATTATAATACAGGATTAGATTACCTCCTATGGAAATCAAATAAATTATTAACCATTATTATATAAAATTGTTCGGTACTTACATCGCGCAGAAAAGCATAAAGAACTAAAAATCAACACACTAATAACCAAACACGACTAATAGTGTATAATTTATTAATACAAAATTACATAATATAATGCAAACAGCGCCAATTTTATAAACTTTAACATACTATTTTAACGTTATACCGCTGATTATCTCTGCACTTACATTTTTATTTGTGGAATTCACCCGAATTTCATAAATTTGCAGTACAATAGTCAAGAGAATATTCTAACATAGAAACACTATAAAATGGAACTGTTTGAAAAACTGACCGCTAAGGCCAAAGCTTCGCGTCAGCGCATTGTGCTGCCCGAAGGCGACGAACCCCGCACGCTTACAGCTGCCGACCGCATTCTGGCCGAGCAAATCGCCGACATAATTCTTGTCGGACAGCCCGAAGCCATCAAACGTCTGGCTGCCGACATGAAACTCGAACACATTGGCGATGCCACAATAGTCGACCCGGCCGACGAGGCTATAATCGACCGCTACGCACCCCTGCTGTTCGAGCTTCGCAAAAATAAAGGCATGACTATGGAGCAGGCTCGCCTGACCACAGCCAACCCGCTGTACCTCGGCTGCCTTATGGTCAAGGCCGGCGATGCCGACGGTCAGGTAGCGGGCGCACGCAACACCACCGGCAATGTGCTCCGCGCTGCATTTCAGGTAATCAAAACCAAACCGGGCATCCAGGTGGTATCGGGTGCTTTCCTGATGCTTCTGCCCGAAAACCTGCCTTTCGGCACTGACCACATACTCATATTCGCCGACTGCGCCGTGGTACCAGACCCCACTGCCGCCGAACTGGCACAAATTGCCGTATCGGCTGCCGATACCGCCCGCGACATCGCAGGCATCAGCCCGCGTGTGGCCATTCTGAGCTACTCCACCAAGGGTTCGGCTTCAGGCGAAATCGTCGACAAGGTTATCGAAGCCACACGTATAGCACATGAAATGGCTCCCGACCTGATTCTCGACGGCGAACTTCAGGCCGACGCTGCAATTGTGCCCAACGTAGCACACACCAAGGCCCCCCAGAGTCCGCTAAACGGCAAAGCCAACGTGCTGGTATTCCCCAACCTCTCGGTTGGCAACATCGCCTACAAGCTGGTACAGCGCCTGGGCGGCGTACAGGCTGTGGGCCCCGTACTGCAAGGCCTTGCAGCTCCGGTCAACGACCTCTCGCGCGGCTGCTTCCCTGAAGATATTTATAAAACCATTATTATGACCTGCTGCCAGGCCATAGGCTCTAAATAACCAAACCATGAAAATACTCGTTCTTAACTCGGGCAGTAGCTCGGTAAAATACAAACTCTTTGACACCGACGGCGAAAAGGTTCTTGCAGAAGGCGGTGTGGAAAAAATAGGCCTCGACGACGGCTTCATCAAATACCGCAAGGCCGACGGCTCAAAAGCCATGATCAAACTGGGCAATGTCGACCATCAGGGCGCCATCAAGGCTGTCCTCAATCTGCTCACTGACCCCATGGAAGGCTGCATCAAGAACTACGATGAAATCGGCGCGGTAGGACATCGCGTGGTACACGGTGCTGAAAAATTCACCAAGAGCGTGATTATCAACGATGAAGTGAAGCAGATGATTCGCGAATGTTACGGCATAGCCCCCCTGCACAACCCCGCCAACATGACCGGTATCGAGGCCATCGATAACCTTATGCCCGGCGTACCCCAGGTAGGCGTGTTCGACACTGCATTCCACCAGACCATGCCCGCCAAGGCATTCCTGTATCCGCTTCCCTATAAATATTACACCGAGGACGGTGTACGCCGATACGGCTTCCACGGCACAAGCCACCGCTACGTGGCAGGCCGCGTGTGCGAAATCCTGGGCGTCGACCCCGAAAAGACCCGCGTTATTACCTGCCACATAGGCAACGGCGGCTCTATCACTGCAGTAAACTGCGGCAAGAGTATCGACACATCGATGGGCCTCACCCCGGTCGAAGGCCTGATGATGGGCACCCGTGTGGGCGACGTCGACCCCGGTGCGCTCACCTACCTTATGACCAAACACAACCTCAGCGCCGCTGAAATCCAGAAGATTATCAACAAGGAGAGCGGTGTGGCAGGTATCAGCGAACTCAGCAGCGACATGCGCGAAATCGAAGCTGCCGTAAAAGCCGGCCACGAACGCGCCACCCTCGCTCTGGACATGTATAAGCTCCGTATCATCAAATACATAGGCGCGTATGCAGCCGAAATGGGCGGCGTCGACGTAATTGTATGGACCGGCGGTGTAGGCGAAAACCAGGCCGACGTTCGCGAAGACGTATGCGCTCCGCTGGCATTCATGGGCGTGGAAATCGACAAGGAACTCAACGCCAAAACACGTGGCGAGGAAATAATTATCTCAACTCCCCAGTCGAAAGTAAAGGTAGTGATTGTACCTACCGACGAAGAACTGATGATTGCCCGCGACACCTTCGCGCTGGTATCGGCTCTTTAATCTAATATCGACAAACAACAAAAAACAATTTATACCCAATATAATACCCGCGCCGGTGGACTTTCACCGGCGCGGGTATTATATTGCCATTCCCTAAAAACCTGAGAATCGCACATACTACACAACAAAAGTTAATAAATATTAATTCGCGCATTTATATACTCCGGTTTCACAATACTTACACAATTTTTATTATTTTTGCAAGTAACACCATAATAAATCAGGTAGTGTGACACACAGCCACTGTTCAAACAGTCTATTATTTCCGTATTATTTATCAATTTCCTTATTTATGTTAAAAAAACACCTATTTGCCTGTACTCTGACACTCGCGACTTTTCAGGCTACAGTATCGGCACAGACACCGGTCACCCTCTTTGGCGTAAAGACATATGATACGAATCAAAGCATGAGCGGAGTTTATACGGTCGAAGCCGTCGAAAATGCCCAACCAGAACTTTACTGGAGCGACGGCGAGATGTTTGGCAACGGAGGCGCCGTATACGACAACGAAAAGCTATATATACTCTCCTACCTAAACTTTGGCGGCATGCTTCTATGGTGGTATCAGATTTGCGACATAGAGGCTCAGACCTACACCTGCATTTACCCTGAAGACTTCGGAATAGCCGATGCAGGGAGCGCCCAAACCTACGATCCCACCACCGGAACAGCCTATTCCATCTGCCTCAATGCTGATGATCCGACAAAATTCACCCTAAGTACAATAAACTTGGCCGACGGCGCAAAAAAAACGGTAGCCGCCATAGAGCAGCAACTTGTGGCGATGTCTGTCACAGCCAACGGTATACTATATGGCATAGGCATAGACGGAAACCTTTATACTGTAAACAAGACCGATGCATCGCTGACTCTGGTAGGCGCAACCGGCATACATCCGGAATCGAGTAACCAGAGCGCCGCCATCGACTATGAAACCAACGTAATGTACTGGAGTTCATACACCGACAACGGGGGCATCCTGTACACGGTAGACCTCACCTCCGGCCAAGCCACTATGCTTTCGAAGTACGAAGGCAGCCACCAGCTTGTAGGCCTTTTCATCAAGCAGTCGACAAAAAAAGCCGGTGCACCCGAAGCCGCCACCAATCTTGACATTAGTTTCGACAAAGCCACGCCCAACGGCTCAATAACCTTCACTGCCCCGACACTCGATACCAACGGCACAAGCCTATCTGGCGAACTGACCTATCAGGTGAAACTCAATGACGACATTCTGGCCGAAGGATCAACCCAACCGGGCCACAGCACTGAAGCCTTGTTTACATCTCCTGTCACAGGCAACTGCACCTTCACAGTAATTATGGCAAACGATTTCGGATATTCACTGCCTGCAGCCGTATCGACATGGGTTGGAATGGACACTCCGCTTAAAGTCGAAAACTGCGTGCTGACAAACGACAACAGCACACTCACTCTTTCATGGACACTGCCCGAGAAAGGCATCAACGGCGGATACGTCGATCCGGAACTAACACGATACATAATCGACCGAGGCCCATACGACACCAATGTGGCCGAGGCGCATGAAGGCACCATATTTACCGAGGAACTCGACCTTACAGGCGTGAACCCTGTACTATATCGCATAACACCGTTCATCGACGACAAAGTCGGCGAGTCGGAACTCTCCAACTCGGTTCTGGTGGGAGAATACATGGAACCTCCGTTCGCCGAAGACTTCACCGACCCATTTCGTTCGATGGTATTCAAAACCATCACTTCGTATAATCCCGACGACCAAGCCGGCTGGATGTATAACTTCGATGCAGGAATGATAATATGCGAATGGCCATGGTCGAGCAACGACCACGACGCATGGTTCATCTCGGCTCCAATTCTGCTTGATGCCGATAAATACTATCAGGTCAAAACCACTCTTCGCTCCGAGGGCATGTACAATCACGACACTCAGGAGTACGATGATGTATATGCCGGCGTACTCTCACTTCATTTAGGCATCGAACCGGCAGTCGAGGCCATGGCAACCAGTATTATAGCTCCGTTCGAGCTTACATGCAAGGATTTCAGCGTATATGAATCAGATAGATTTACCGTTCAGTCCACCGGCACATACCATATAGGCTACCATATGTCAGGCAGGCGCAGCATATATAATGCTTTCCTGCAACGCCTCGAAGTAGAGCCTGTAGCCGGCAGCGGAATAGCTGATGAAACCGCAGAAACAAAATTCACCGTACAACTCTCGGACAACTCGCTTGCCATCAACAATCCTTCAGGCTGCAATATAAGTGTGGCAGCCATCGACGGACGCACAATCACTACTACCGCCGACACCCGCGTTACCATAAACCTGGCTCCGGGCTTGTATATAGTTTCCGACGGCAACCGGTCGGTAAAGATAGCGGTAAAATAAGCATCACGGAAACTCTTTCGTCCACACTAATCTTCCCGGGCCTGTACCGGGAAGATTTTTATATGCCCCAGACTACCGCCTCCTTCGGGAAGCCCGCATCAATAACCTTTTGGACTAAATTCAGAGCCATCACCAAAAAAATTCGGTTTAAAATGCGGTCAATTCAAAAAAAAGCACTACATTTGTAAAAAATTGGGAATAATGGCCGTCGACCTTAAACAGCAACTTGACAGAGTAAGCGTAAAGGCGCAGATAATCACCGGGCGCTATCTGTCACTGCGAAAGCAGCTTGACGAGGCAAACACCGAAATAAGCCGGCTCTCGGCCACCATCGGACAGATGCAGACGGAAATCGAGAAACTCAAACTCGCCAACGAATACCTGAGGCTTGTTAAGTCTATCGCCGACGACCCTGCCGAAGTACGTAAGGCCAAAGCCATTATAACCAGACTTGTGCGGGAAATTGACCGCTGCATCCTCGATCTCAACGACTGATGCCACTGATGAATAGTCAAACTCAAGATAACGAACCCGACCGTAGCGAAGATATTTTCAAAGTTACGATACATATAGCTGATACTGAGCCTGTGCAGTTCCCTATCAGACGTTCGGAGGAACGACTGTACCGCAAGGCCGAATATCATGTGAACAAACTGTGGAAAGAATGGTCGAAATCCGACCCCCGTCGTTCCACCGCCGATATACTTGCCCGTGTGGCGCTTGCTTTCGCCGAACTGTATTACCGCAAAACCGACCAGTTCGAGGAACAGCAGAAAATGATTGGCGATTTTGAGCGAGAACTCGACAGGCTTCTGGACTCCGGCGAATAATACCGCCGTCGACAGCATGCAGCTTACAATACACCGCACTTGCCTCGCAGCTCCAACTCCGGAGTCTGCCGATGCAGGTGTTTTTTTTTATTACGACATAATCATTATTAACTACTTAATATCCATATCATAAACAAACAACACATCATATTATGAGCCCCGTTATAACCATAATCATAGTAGCTGTCGCAGCCGCCGCAGGCGCTGCGGTAGCAGTGATAATACAGCGCAACATGGCCCGTAGCAAAGCCAAACTCATAATCAGCGAAGCCGAAACTCAGGCCGAGGACATCAAGCGCAAAAAACAACTCGAAGGCAAGGAGGCAGCTCTCAAAATTACTACCGACGCCGAAAAACAGGCCAACCAGCGACTCGCAAAAATTCAGGCGAGTGAAAACAAAATCAAGCAGCGCGAACTCCAGCTCAACCAGCAGCAAGGCGAAAACCAGCGCACACGCAACGAACTCGACTCGTTGCGCCAGCAACTCGACAACCGCGCCATAGCACTCGACAACTCCAAGACTGAGATTGAGCGCATGCACCACCAGGCACAGGAACAGCTCGAGCACATCAGCGGACTGTCGTCGGAAGACGCCAAGGAAAAGCTGATTGAATCGCTCAAGGACGAAGCCAAGACTGCCGCCGCGTCGTACATAAACGACATTATGGCCGACGCCAAGATGACCGCCAACAAGGAAGCCAAACGCATTGTAGTACAGTCGATACAGCGTGTGGCTACCGAAACCGCCATCGAAAACTCAGTGACAGTGTTCCATATCGACAGCGACGAAATCAAAGGCCGCATCATAGGCCGCGAAGGTCGCAACATACGCGCACTCGAAGCCGCCACAGGCATCGAAATCATTGTCGACGACACACCCGAGGCAATTGTACTGTCGGGCTTCGACCCCGTACGCCGCGAGATAGCCCGTCTGGCTCTGCACCAGCTGGTAGCCGACGGACGCATACACCCGGCCCGCATTGAGGAAGTGGTCGCCAAAGTACGCCGCCAGATTGAAGAAGAAATCATCGAAACCGGCAAACGAACCTGCATCGACCTGGGCATCCACGGTCTGCATCCCGACCTCATCCGCATGGTGGGCAAGATGAAATACCGTTCGAGCTACGGACAGAACCTGCTGCAGCACTCGCGCGAAACCGCAAACCTCTGTGCCATAATGGCATCCGAGTTAGGCCTCAACCCCAAGAAAGCCCGCCGCGCAGGTCTGCTGCACGACATTGGCAAGGTGCCCGACGAGGAACCCGAACTGCCCCACGCTCTCTTAGGCATGAAACTGGCTGAAAAATACAAGGAGAAAGCCGAAATATGTAATGCCATCGGCGCTCACCACGATGAAATCGAGCAGACATCGCTGCTTGCGCCCATCGTTCAGGTGTGCGATGCCATCTCAGGCGCACGCCCTGGTGCGCGACGCGAAATAGTCGAGGCTTACATCAAGCGACTCAACGACCTGGAGCAGCTGGCTCTGTCGTACCCCGGTGTTACCAAGACATACGCCATACAGGCCGGTCGCGAGCTCCGCGTGATTGTAGGCGCCGAAAAAATCGACGACAACGAAACCGAAAAACTCTCGGCCGAAATAGCCAAGCGCATCCAGGACGAAATGACCTATCCCGGACAAGTAAAGATAACCGTAATACGAGAAACCCGCGCCGTAAGTTTCGCAAAATAACAGTGCCACATGTCTGAATCCGAAAAAGATAAAGAGCAATCGGGCAAAAAAGCATGTGGCGGCTGCCGCTGTCAAGGCGGCGAACCGCGCGGCAAACTGCACTGCACCAACTGGCTGGCCGATATACCCGGCGGCTGTGCCGACAGCGAATTTGTAGAGGTGCAGTTCAAAAACACCCGCAAAGGCTACTACAAGAATCCCACCAACATACCTCTGGAAATCGGCGACATGGTTGTGGTCGACGCCCAGCCCGGCCAGGATGTGGGCATGGTAAGCCTCACCGGTGTACTTGTCGACCTGCGTATGCGACGCCTGAGCCAGAAAACTCTGTCCGACATCAAACGCGTGTTCCGAAAAGCCCGTCCGGCCGATCTGGAAAAATTCGAGGAAGCCAAGGCACGCGAACACGAAACCATGATTAAGGCCCGCCGCATAGCCGAGGACCTTAAACTGAACATGAAAATCGGCGATGTGGAGTTTCAGGGCGACGGCGCCAAGGCCATATTCTATTATATAGCCGACGAACGCGTAGATTTCCGCCAGCTTATCAAAGTGCTGGCCGAAACATTCCGCATACGAATCGAGATGAAGCAGATTGGTGCCCGTCAGGAAGCGGGCCGTATAGGCGGCATTGGCCCCTGCGGCCGACCGCTGTGCTGCGCCAGCTGGATGTCGAACTTCGTGTCGGTGGCCACCAGCGCCGCACGGTACCAGGACTTGTCGCTGAATCCGCAGAAGCTGGCCGGACAGTGCGCCAAGCTCAAATGCTGCCTCAACTTCGAAGTCGACACATATGTGGAAAGCGTGAAACATCTACCCAACAAGGACATACGTCTTGAAACAGCCGACGCCACCTACTTCCACTTCAAAACCGACATATTCAAGCGCGAAATCACCTACAGCACCGACAAGCAGATGGCGGTGAATCTGGTGACAATCGATGCCGAACGCGCTTTCGAGGTAATAGCACTGAACAAGGCCGGCGAAAAGCCGCTGACTCTGCAGCGCGACTCCGACATAAAGCCCAAGGAAAAAGCTGCCTTCGGCGATATCCTCGGCGACGACGACCTTACACGCTTCGACAAAAAGAAACGCAAGAAGAAAAAGAAGCCGACACCGACACAGCAACAGCCGACAGAAGGACAGCGCCAGCCAAAAGCTAAAGGCGAGTCGAAAAACCGCAATCAGACTCAGCAGCCCAAGGACGAAAACAGTGCCCGGCAGCCTCAGCAACAGCGCCCGCAGAACAAGAACCGACAGCAGCGCCCGAACAACCGCCCCGAACGTAGCGAACGCCCCGAACGCAACGACCAGGGCAGAAAGTCCGACGGACAAGAACCGAAATCCGCCGATACCAAGACAACCAAATCCGAGCCGCAGTCATGAACCGCCGGGCAGTAATATTTGTCATTCTTTTGACGGTAGTACTTGCCGCCTGCCGTCTGCGCAATAACGATTACAGCGACTTCCGTACTTTCGACGGTGCCGAATGGCCATACACCGACACAGTGGTGTTCACCCCCGAACTCACCGACAGTGTGGTCGAGGCACCGCTGATACTGTGTGTGCGCCATACCAACGCCTATCCATACAGCAATCTATGGCTTGAACTGGAATATCCTACCGGCGACAGCACCCGGCGAGCCGATACCATCCAGCTGGTTCTGGCCGATGATTTCGGCCGCTGGTACGGCAACGGCAGCGGGGTCAGCTACCAATACACCGACACTCTAAGCCGAAGCTTCCGGGCCTTCAGCAACAAACCGCTGAAACTACGCAACATAATGCGCCGCGACACTCTGCCGGGCATTGAGCAGGTGGGCTTGTTTATTGGCTGTTAAGACGCCGGAAACATTCATAACATACACTCCTCAAAAACATAGAACAATGACAGAATTCAAAGACATACATTCGCGACAGCTGCAACTGCTGAGCGACGACGAACTCAACCTGCGCCTGAACCGCGTGCGCGCCGGTCTTGAGGCTGCAGGCGCCGACTCGGTACTGATTACCGACGCCGCAAATATTTACTACCTCACAGGCCGTGTATTTGCCGGATACGTGTACTTCAACGTGGCCGACAGCAAGCCATACTATATAGTACGCCGCCCCAACGACCTGATAAGCGACCGCAGCAGCCGTCTGGGGCGCTTTGCCGAAATCGCCGACATTCTGTGCCACAACCAAAACTGCACCGCACCCGCGCGCCTGGGTCTTGAATTCGACATCATAAGCTACAACCTGTCGACACGGCTTATGAACACTATAGCAGGCATTGAATTTGCAGATGCCTCAGGCGCAATGCGCCGGGCCCGCTCGGTAAAGACGCGCCTCGAACAGCATATGATGAAGGAATCAGGCCTGCGCCACGAACGCGTGTACTCACGCATTCCGCATGTGTATCAGGTCGGTATGACCGACATAGAGCTGCAGGTGGAAATCGAACGCCAGTCGCGCCTTGAAGGCAATCTGGGCATATTCCGCATCAGTGGCTCCGACATGGAAATACACATGGGCAATGTGATTACAGGCGAGAACTCCGATACTCCAACCCCATACGACTTCGCGATGGGAGGAGCCGGACTCAATCCGTCGCTGCCGGTGGGCGCCGACGGCAGTATCATAGAGCCTCACCACACTGTAATGGTCGACGTCAACGGCGACTTCACCGGCTATATGACCGACATGACACGCTGCTTTGCTCTGGGCACCCTCGACTCTAAGACTCTGGGCGCACATCAACTGTCGATTGACATCGTTCACGCCCTGACCGACATGGCCCGACCCGGCGCGGCAGCACGCGAACTCTACGAGAAAGCGGCCATGATGGCCAGGGAAGCCGGCTACACCGACTATTTTATGGGCCACCGACAGCACGCCGGATTCGTAGGCCACGGACTGGGCATTGAAATAAACGAAGGACCGGTGATTTCGCCACGTTCAAAAGACATCCTCGAGGCCGGCAACGCCATTGCCCTCGAGCCCAAATTCGTGATTCCGGGCCAGGGTGCTGCAGGTATCGAGAATACAATCATTGTAAAAGAAGAAGGCGCTGCAGAATGTATAACTAACGCGCCCGAACAGATTATATATTTTGAATGAACAAGGAAAACAAGAACTTTTCCTCTCTGCTCAAACATAAGATATTCGACCGTGTGGGTCGGGTGGCCGCCGAAACCGGCCTTCCGGCGTATGTGGTCGGCGGCTATGTGCGCGACCTCATAATTGGCCGAGCGTCGAAGGACATCGACTTCCTTACCGTAGGCTCAGGCATCGAACTGGCCAAGGCTGTACACAAGTCGATGCGTGGCTCGCATCTGAGTGTATTCAAAAACTACGGAACCGCACAGGTGAAACGCGGCGAGCTGGAACTCGAGTTCGTGGGAGCGCGAAAGGAATCATACCGCCGCGACTCGCGCAATCCAATAGTCGAAGACGGCACCCTCGAAGACGATATCAGCCGCCGCGACTTTACCATAAACGCCATGGCCCTGAGCGTGACACCCGACAGTTTCGGCGAGCTGGTGGACTTGTTCGACGGCCTCGGCGACATAGAGCGGCGAATCATACGCACTCCGCTCGACCCCGACATTACTTTCAGCGACGACCCCCTGCGCATGATGCGGGCTATTCGATTCGCCACACAGCTCGATTTCGAAATATACCCCGAAACATTCGAGGCCATACGCCGCAACGCTCACCGAATAGAGATAATAACCACCGAGCGAATCTGCACAGAAATCAACAAGATAATGTCTTCGCCAAAGCCGTCGATTGGCTGGAAACTGCTGCTCGACAGCGGACTGCTGAAACTGATTTTCCCCGAACTGGCTGCCCTTAAAGGAGTAGACACAGTTAACGGCCGCGCTCATAAAGACAATTTCTACCACACCATGGGAGTGCTCGACAACGTGGCCGCGGTATCCGACAAACTGATGCTGCGCTGGGCCGCGCTGCTGCACGACATTGCCAAACCGCGCACAAAGCGGTACGAAGAGGGGGTCGGCTGGACTTTCTACAACCACAACATGGTGGGTGCCAAGATGGTGCCCCAGATTTTTGCAAGACTGAAAATGCCCATGGGGCAGGAAATGAAATATGTGCGCAAGCTCGTGGAACTCCACATGCGCCCCATAGCCCTGGGCGACGAAGAGGTAACCGACAGCGCCGTACGCCGCCTGATGAACTATGCCGGTGAGGACGATCTGGCCGACCTGATGATACTGGCACGCGCCGACCTCACCAGCCGAAACGAGGCCAAACGCCAGCGTATACTCGAAAACTTCGACATTGTGGACCGAAAGTACGAGTACATACGCAAACTCGATGCCGAACGCAGTCGCAAGAACCCTGTAGACGGCAACGAAATAATGCACATATTCAACCTCAGCACATCGCCTCTGGTGGGTTACTTTACCAAAAACCTCAGGCAGGCAATCAAGGACTGCGAGATAGATGACACCCGCGAGGCCGCCCTCGAATACATATACAAACTCGCTGCCGAAGCCGGTGTTGAGCCGGTGAATCCGCCTACCGAATAGACCATATTATATCTGACAAAATGTACTACGTAAGCAAACGACTTGAAATATCGGCCGCTCACCGCCTCGAACTCGACTACGAGAGCAAGTGTACCTGCATACACGGCCACAACTGGATTGTAACCGTACATTGCCGCGCCAAGCAGCTGAATGATGCCGGAATGGTTACCGATTTCACCCATATCAAACAGAATATAAGCGACAAACTCGACCATAAGCTTATCAACGACGTGCTGCCCTTCAACCCTACCGCCGAGAACATGGCTCGCTGGATTTGCGAGAACGTGCCCAACTGCTACCGTGTAGACGTGCAGGAGAGCGAAGGCAATGTGGCATCATACGAAATCGACTGATTATGAAACAATACAAGGTCAACGAAATTTTCTACTCGCTCCAGGGCGAGGGATACCACTGCGGCACCGCCGCAGTGTTTCTGCGCTTCAGCGGCTGTAACCGTACCTGCGCTTTCTGCGACACCGACCACAATGGAGGCTCCATGATGACCGCCGACGAGATTGTAGAGGCGATATGCGCCTTCCCGACCCGCCATCTGGTGATAACAGGAGGCGAACCAACCCTGCAGCTCGACAGCGACCTGCTGCGCGCCATAAAACTGTGTGGCTTCTTCGTACAGATTGAAACCAACGGCTCGCTGCCTGTGCCGGAGAATATCGACTGGGTGACTTGCTCGCCCAAAGACGCTCCGTGGAACATCGACCGCATCGACGAGCTGAAAATAGTCTATCAGGGCCAGGACGTAGAGCAGATAGCATCGCTGTTGCCTTCGCCTCGCCGCTTTCTGCAGCCCTGCTCGGGCCTTAACGTTGCTGAAACCGTAGAGTACATAAAGTCGCATCCGCAGTGGCGTCTGTCGCTGCAGACCCACCGCCTGATTGATATTCCATGAAGCCTCTGCGCTACTGCCTTACACTGCTTATGACCTTGCTGGCCATCATGTCCGCCGGAGCTAACGTCGCCGATACAACGTTGAGTTTCACCGTGTTCTATCCGGGCCCGGACATCTATGAACTCGAAGGGCATGCAGCACTGCATATCACAACACCGCAGGCCGACTACGCCGTGAGTTTCGGCACATTCGACTTTGAGCAGCCCAACTTTGTGTACCGCTTTGTAAAAGGCGAAACCGACTACTGGGCAGCCGCAGCTCCGTGGCAGTATTTCGCCGATGCCTACAGCCGTCAGGGGCGCCGTATTGTGGACATGCAGCTCGACCTTACTCCACAACAGAAGGCTCGCATCATAGACCTCTGCATCGAAAATCTCAAGCCCGAGAACCGTGTCTACCGCTATAATTATGTAAAGGACAACTGCGCCACCCGCCCGCTGGGTCTGCTGGAGAAAGCACTTGCGCCGGACAGTCTTCGGCTGGGCACAGTGCAGACCGTCAACAGCACGCATCTGAGAACATTCCGCAACGTAATGCGCTACTATCACCGCAATTACCCCTGGTACCAGTTCGGCATCGACCTGGCTCTGGGCAGCGGCATCGACTACCCCATAAACCTACGCGAGCAGGCATTCGCACCGGCACTCCTTGCCGAACAGCTGCAAGGCGCCACAGCAGGCGGCAGGCCTTTGGTAAGCCATATCGAGGAGGTGAATCCACAATATACCGACGCCACTGCCGGACCTACCCCATGGCTCCTTTCGCCAATGTGTGTAAGTGTGCTTCTGCTTGCAATCACACTAATTGTCACCCGGCGCGACATACGGCGCATGCGTGTGAGCCGCAGGTTCGACACAGTGCTCTTTGGCATATTCGGCCTCGCCGGCTGTCTGCTCACATTCCTTATATTCATATCGGTCCATGAGGCCACCTCGCCTAATTTTCTTTACATGTGGCTGAACCCTTTGTGCCTGATTCCGGTTATTTTTATTTGGATAAAAAAATGTAAAAAGTTAGTTTTATGCTATCATTTTACTAACTTTGCACTTGTGTTTGCCATGGCTGCCTGTTGGCCTTGGCTTCCGCAGAGCGCCAACGCTGCGTTTATCCCCTTGATACTCTGCGACCTGACCCGTTCGGCGTCGTATATTTACATCACAAATTTCAAGCGCAAGCAATAGAACCCCGATGAACCGCAACCCCGAAATATCGCTCAGCCGCCGCCTGATGCTCGCCCTGATTGCCTCGATGGTGACCATGGCAATACCCGCGCAGGCCAATCCGGGGCAGAAGCAGACACAACTGCTGCTGAACGTGGTTATCGAAGGCCTTGATGCCACACAACTCGACCTGCTGCGCGACTATTTCGGACAGGACGGGTTCAACCGCCTGCTCAACAGCGGAGTGGTTCTGAGCGGCGAATACGGCACTCCGCTCGACCCCACCGCAGCTGTCACCGAGTTGATGACAGGCGCATCGCCCTCCGTGACCGGTATCAGCGGAGCCATGCGCTTCGACCGCCGGGCCATGCGCCGCGAGCATATTTTCGACGACGACAGCACCCTTGGCA
>CAJUHX010000036.1 GCA_910586455.1 uncultured Muribaculaceae bacterium
GTATATGGCGGGTCACACGCCAGTCGTAGGACATCGACATGTTGAACTGGGCCATGCGGAAGTAATGCGGGCGGTTAAGCAGGTCGGCGTTGAGCTGGAAGCGCGTCCAGTTGAGCTGATACCTGCTGCGGCGCACGAATTTGGGTGCAATAAGGCGCGGCACTGCCAGCGAGGTGGTTATGCCAGCTTCGTAGGAGTTGAATATGCCGCCTTTGCGTCCGCCGCCTGTCTGCCATTCGTAGCTGCCCTTGAGTTTTACCGACAGCTGTTCGCCTCCGCCGAATATGTTTCGGTTGGTTACCCCCACAATCAGGCCCGGGCCTATATATGAGTTGGATTTGGATGTGGCGTTGGCTTCGACCGATACTTCCAGAGGCTTGTCGAAGGTGCAGTTAATCTGCACGTTCAGTCTGGGGTTGTCGGGCGAGGATGCGGTGTCGGGTATGGCTTCTATTTCTATACCGCTGAATATACCCAGACGCGACAGGTAGGTCTGGGTACGGTTCATGTCGCGAACCGAGAATGTGCGTCCGGGTCTGAAGCGGATGCATTCGGGCAGAATACGGCGTCGCAGGCGCGATGGCATCATCTGCACTATGGTTATGTCGGGGTATTGTATGGTGTCGGGGGTTCCTCCTCCGTTGGCCCTGAATATGTTCACGGTTATGTGTCCGGTGGAGTACTTCCGGAGGCAGAAATCGGGAATTTTCGACGCCAGCACCATACGCATGGCTACTTTGCCGGGAGTCTGTACTGTGTCGGCCAGATACTCGATGTACGATGGCTGGAAGAAGTAGTATCCGTTGTTGCGCACCCGGTTGGTGATGCGTATTCTGGCGTCGCTCAGCGAGTCGGTGCTGTAGCGCATTCCGCTCATAAGGTAGCTGTCCTTGCGGGCGAAGGAGTCGATAAGGTGGTACAGGTGCGATGTGTCGGGCAGCAGTTCCATGCTTTCGATGGGGTAGGGTTGTCCGGGGTACACGGTATATGATATTGACGCTTTCTTGGGATTTTTGGCTTTGTTGAGCGTGTACGATGTCGCACCGCTGAAGTAGCCGTTGTTGTCGAGCAGTTGGTCGAGCATCTTTGTGCGTACCTCGGGGCGCACATCCGACACCAGCACAGGTTCTTCAACCAGTTTCTCGTATATCCAGTGCTTGAATCCTTTGGGCGGGTTAGGCCAGTTGTTGTACACCCACAGGCCCAGCGGGAACGGATATCGCCAGCCCACAAGCTTCCAGTAGTTGTTGGGGGCGACATTCACTGCCGAGCGTATTTCGCTTTTGAGTTCGTCGGGCAGTTTCACTGAGTCGGCATTGTCGTATCTGATGCCTTTTAGCCCGGTATAGAGCATTTCATCGGCCGGAATTCTGCCGGTGGTAGAGCAGGCGGCTGTAGCAATGAGCAGCAGCAGTGTGCCTAAATATGCAGTGATGCGTGGTGTTTTCATTTTTCGTCGCTAACGGGTTTGACTTCGGTTGTGCTTTCGGCGGGGGCCGGAGTTTCGACCGGAATGCCAATCGGCACCGGCTTGCGCTTTTTGGGACGCAGGAATTTGAACATGTCGGCAATGCGGTTGAGCTTGCGGCGATACACAAAACCTACGCCGGTTTCGGTGACTTCGCCTTCGATAATACTTTCATATCCGGTATGGCGGAATATGCGCACATACATCGATCGGCTGTTGTTCAGATAGTACAGGAACGATATATCGTTGATGAGATTCTGCGAGAAGTTTTCGTCGGCGTTGGCATCGGTGGAATAGTTGCCGCCGACTACAATTTTGAAGCGGTCGTTGAAGAGCGATTTCGATACCTGATAGCTGTAGCTGGTGGTCTGCGATGATGAACCGTCAACGGTACGGTCGTACTGGTTGATGCCGAAGCTTATGTCGATGCCGCGTATGTTGTTGGCTGCCCATGAGTTGAGCTGCGATTCCAGGAAGCTGAACAGCGGGTTGCCCGAGAGCGAGGCGTTGGCCTTTGTGCCGGGGCCGGTGTAGACGTTGTACAGCAGCAGGTTCATGGCCTGGTTGGCGCGCTGTTCGGCAGACATCGACTCGAGTTCGTTGGCCACGGTGATGTCGTCGCGTGTGGCCAGATCGAAGCCCACGTTCATGTTGTTGAAGGTGCCGGTCACGTTGAGTATCACATCGAAGTTCACCAGACGCGAGTTCTGGCCTTCCTGGGTGACATTGGCTTTGAGTATATCGGTGGCGTGGATGTTGAGCGTGGGATTCATGACCTCGCCATTGAAAGCTATGTATGAGCCGTCGTTGAAAGTGAAATACTTTTCCGACATCAGAGGCGGAGTGTAGCGCACGAATCCCTGCTCGATGTTGAAGCGTCCGGTAAGGCGCATGCCGCTCAGTGGCGACATCACGAAGTCGAGGTCGGCCTGCGGCTGTACCGACACCTTGTTGGAGCCGTTGGTCGAAAGGTCCACATTGATGGTGCTGCCGCTGCTTATGAACAGGTTGGCGCGCAGGGCCAGGTTCATGGCCGACTGTTGCACGCTGTCGGCCATGGCCATGGCGGCAGAGTCGGTGAAATTCACAAAGGTGACCATTTCGCCGGTGCCCTGCGACTGTATGGCGCTTGTGGCGTCGGACATCACGTAGGTTACGTTTGTGCCGGGGCGTATATTAAGGTCGGCGTTTACATTGAGCCACTGCATGCTGCCTTTGACATTGGCGTCGATGTTTATCAGTGCCTTGCCGTAGATATCGGCGCCTTTGGCGGCGCGGTTGTTGTTTATCAGCATCATGTCGTTGGCCTTGAATTTGAGATCTATAAGCGGCGAGGTGAGTTCCTTGATGTTTACGCTACCGTTGATACGCAGGGGGTTCTCGTTTACGCCGGATATGGCGAAATCGTTGAAGCGCACCACGTTGTTCTCCATGGGTATTTTTGTTTCGCTGAACTTGTACTCTACGCCTGTCATGACCAGCTTTACGGCTGTGGAGTCGAAATCAAGGGTGCCGTTAACTATAGGATTGTCGGCGTCGCCTTTTATGTCCATGTTGCCGTTGAGCACGCCACGCAGTGTGGCTACGTCTGCGGGCAGGAACGGATTGACGGCTGTGAGCGGGAAGCGTATCATGGAGAAGTTGAGATTGTATGGCGAGCCGGTTGTCATGTCGTTGAGGTTGCCGGACAGAGTCATGGTCTTTACTCCGTCGATGCTTACATCGGTGTTGGCGTAGAGCACTCCGCCCGGACGTGTGCTGACATCGACATCGGCCAGGATGGTTCCCACCCGCCGTCGGTCGTAGAAAAATTCGTTGAGGCCCACGGTGCCTTTGGCGTTAATCTGGTTGTCGACCAGGCTGAGTCGCATGTCGGCGTTGAGGTCGCCGCTCATCTGCGGCGCAAAGGGGTTGATGGCAATCCAGTCCTGTATGTGTATGTCGCCTACCTTTATAATCAGGTCTTCCTGCCCGGAGTCGTGGCTGTGCAAGCCGGAGTCGTGCTCGGTGTATATGGCCAGCGACGAGTTGCCGCCGTTCATGCGCAGATTGGCGTCGATATGTCCGGTGGGCAGATTGTAGCTTATGAAGTTGTCGGCGTTTACCTGCCACTGCTGGTAGCCGATTACGGGGTCGAGCGGTGTCAGGCTCGCTATGAGGGTGGAGTCGGGCTGCAGTTTGGCGGCCATGCCTATATAGAATCCCTGCTGACGGCGTGCATTATGCTGGTCAATCAGCACTCGGGCCCGGTTTTCGGCCACGCTGCCTTTGACTTGCACCTGCTTCCATGCGTCGAGGGTACCCGGTCGGTTGCCTATGTATGCCCCGAACAACATTGAATCGGCGTGTTGGTCGGCTTTGAACTTTATGGTGTCGAGGCGTGTGCTGCCGGTCCGGAAGTCGAGTATGCGCGAGTCGATTGAAAGCAGACTGTCGTTTGCCGCCTCAAGTGTAAGTCGCCGGAAGTCCATGTCGGAGTCGTGGAGTATGTCGGTGAGCAGGTTGTCGCGTCCGGCATTAATGTCGAGCACAAAAGGCGGCAGCACTTTCTGGAGTCGGCTTATGTCGATTCGGCGGTCTTTTTCCTGCTGAAGCATTTCGAGCGAGGTGGCGCTGAGGCTGCCCATAAGGCTGTCGAGCCCGCATTCCGATGAAAAGAAGGCATAGAAATCGCGGTTCTGCATCGACAGGTTGGTGACAGAGTCGGTGCTGTTGAGATGGGCTGTTACGTTGCTGATGCTCATTTTGCTCTGCCCGCTGTTATAGTCCAGACTGTTGAGCATCAGATTCACGCCTATGGTGTTTGTCGAGGGTGTATAGCTTGCATCGGCGCTCATGGCCACTTTTATGCTGCTTTCGGTTTCGGACAGATTGAGGGCGTACAGGTCGATGTTGGTGCCGTTGAGTGTGGCGTTCCATTCGTATGTGTCGCCGCTGAGGTTGCCGTCGGCTGCGAGATGCAGGTCGAGATCGTCCGACGAGCTGTCGAGTTTCACGTCGGCTTTGCCCTCGGCCAGACGGACCGTGGCGTCGATGCCGCGGTAGGAGGCGTTGCGGTACATGGCGGAGTCGATACGCAGTGTCACGTCGGCTGCTGTGGACGGACTGAAAAAGTCGAAGCCGTGTCCTTTTGCCGCCAGGGAGCCGCTTACGCGTCCGATACCTAAGGCGGGCGCGAAGGCGTTGACGGGCATGTCGCGCAGACTAAGGTCTACGCTATAGGCTTCGGCGCGTCCGCGCAGATAGCCGTCGAGGGCGAGCGCTCCGTCCATGGTATGAGCATTGAGCCGGGCATCGTAGTTCTGTCCGTTCATGCGCACATGCCCGCCAAGAGTCATGGGGGGGATGTTGTACTGCTTTACTATTTCGGCCGGCAGGAAGGCGCCCATCAGGCCGCGGGCCCGCTGTATGTTGCCGCTGAGGTTGAGGTTCACTCCCAGCCTGTAGGGCGAGAATATGTTGCTGAGGGTGCCCTTGGCCTGCAGTTGTATCACACCGTTCGAGCGCAGGTACAGACGCTTAAGGTCAAGCAGCGAGGGAGTGCCGTTGACGTCCAGTTCAAGGCCCAGGTGGCCGTTGCGCGGCAGGCCGTAGAGATATGCGCTCAGAAATGGAAACATCATGCGCAGGTCGGAGTTCGATATGTCGCCCTCGGCTTGAAGGCCCATGGGCAGACGGGGGTCGGAAGTCATATCGCCCAAGCCAAGGAAGCCGTTGGCGCTTAGGGTGGTTTCGGCTGTGCGGATTACAAAGTTGTCGAAACTTATCACCGAGTCGGCGATGGCGAATGTGCCTTTTGCCCGCAGGTCTATACCGCAACGCTCATGTGCGCTCAGTGTCAGCGGCAGACTGATTTCAGATGCCCGGTTGTAGAAATCGCTCACATGGAGGTGCATCGAATCGGCCTGAATGTAGGCGAAATCGAGCCCCGGTTGCGGAGTCACGCCGCGTGTGGTGTACAGGGCATTTGATTCGGTGAAGTCGATGGCTGCTATTTTTATCGTCCACGGCGCTGCAGTGCTGTCGCTGCTTTCGCCGGTCTGAGGTGTGGCTGCGATTGTGGCCGAGTCGGGGGCGATGTAGCTTGCGCCCAGTCTGGAACCTTCAAAGGAATCTATGTTTATAGTCTGCCGTTTCAGGTCTATTACAGCATTGCTGACGGCTGCATCGGCTATATACGCGCCAAGCGAGTCAATTACAGGCAGCATGCGCATGCGGAAGGTGAAATCGTTGAGATTCAGCTTGCCGGCATTTATCACCATTGTGGTTGGCTCGGATGCTTTTTCGTTGGTGGCGGTTGTATCGGGGTTAAGAGTCAGGTCGAGGCAACCTCCGTAAATATCGCCACGGCTCAGGTCGATGTTCATGTCGGCAAGGCTTATGCTGGAGGGTTTGATGTCGAGCCGTTCGGCCTTTATGCGCATGTACATGGCCGAGTCGGGGGCCCCCATGTTGTATCGGGCGTCTTCGACGCTTACCGAATTGATTTCGGCCACACCCTGCAGCAGCGGCAGCATGCTTACGTCGGCATGCAGCTTCGAGGCGGCTACGAGAGTATCGCCGTCGGCAGCATAGCAAAGGCCTCCGAGTTCGACCTGCAGCGGAAAACGGAGCCTGAAACTGTCGAGGCTGAACTGTACGCCCGGCATCGAATTGAGATACTCCACCGCCTTGCTGCGGCTTAGCTCCTGCATCCAGGGCGAATACAGAGCCAGAACCGCTCCGGTTACAAACAGAAACGGAACAACGGCTATAATTATCAGAATCTTTACTGTTTTGCGGATGAATGTTGAAGCTTTCACGACAGAATGCTGTTGAATAATGTGACGAAAAAACTCAGGCCGAGCCTGCATATACATTAAAACATTGGATGTGCCATTTGGTTGACACAACAAACGAATTGGCATCAGGACTCACTTATATTTTTTCATTTTGTAAAATTAAGTAAAAAATGTGAATAGAACAAGATATTGTTTGTAACTTTGCATCTGAAACAGTTACAGCGGTCAGAATCATAGAACAAAAGACCGTTGGCAAATGTTAACTGATATGAGGCGGCACATTTACGTGGCCGTCTTGTAAAAATTCCGAGATTATGAAAAGTATGTTCGACATTCTGATGGGATTGCCTCTTTTCCGAGGAGTCACGCGCGAGCGTATGGCAGAAACTGTGGGTATGGCGAAGTTTCACTTCCTTAAATATCTGCCCGGAGAAACCGTTGTAACTGCCGGCGACCCATGTACACATATAAAGTTTATCATATCAGGAAGCGTGAGGATGACAATTGAGAATGCCGACAAACGCTTCAAGGTTGTGTCGTCGCTGGCTGCGCCCGAAGTGATTGCCCCGAGTTTCCTTTTCGGCCGTGCCACCGACTACCCATGTACGGTAAAGGCTATTGAAGATACCAGTATACTTCAGGTGACAAAGCAGGATTATCTTAAGATTCTGAATTCCGATGCCGTTTTTATGCTGAATTTTCTTAATGTGCTGTCAGTAAATGCGCAGAAGTCGGTCGACGGTGTGCTTGCCCTTACCACCGGCAGCATGGAGGAGCGTATCGCTTTCTGGATAGTGGCGCTTACCCAGCCTGCTGCAGCCGACATAGTGCTTTCGTGCCGCCAACGTGATTTGTATTCATTTTTCGGGGTGCAGCGCAGCAGTTTTATTGCCACGCTCGAAGCTATGAAAGAGCAGGGGCTGATTACATACCAGGGTAATGAAATGAATGTGGTATCGCGCAAAGCGATGCTCGACTTGCTCGCCAGCTGTCGTATGGCCGACGAGCAGTCCGATGAATAACGGCAATTTATTAAATAACCTCATAGGACACAAAAGCCGCTTCGTCACGGAGCGGCTTTTGTGTTTGTAAATCGAAACAAACCTAAATTTACAATTCTATAAAATCTAATCTACCTTGCAAAATTGTAGTTCAGAACCGCATTGAGGCGGCCTGTATTTTCTTGTTTTCGGTGCAAAGTTAAACAGAGATTCGCTATATTCAGCCGTAATCAAGGTGTATATCACGGTAATATAAATTAGCATAATTATTAAAACACTGATATTGCGGATAGTTATATGTTGCAATATAGTTAAAAATATAAATTAAAATTTTGGTTTATATAAGGAAAAAAGCTATCTTTGCAACATTAAAACTATTGCCATGAGAAATTATGTAGTGCTTCTATTCCTGATTTTGGCTCAATCGCTTTGGGCCGAACCTGCCGACTTCAAAGCTGCGGTCGACTCTCTCGACATTCTTCTGCAGAATCGCGGGTATTATCAGCAGCGTCGCAGCCAATCAATCGACAGCATCCGTGCTGCTGTGCCGGCTGCCGGCCGCGACCGTCCGATGGCTTATAAGCGTCTGGCCGATAGTTACCGTCGGTTTAATATTGATTCCGCGTTATATTACTATGATGAGGCGCTGATGGCTCTTTCAGATTCCAACTCTCCGGATTATAAAAGGATAGGCTGGGCTAAAAGTTCAATAATGCCGGTGAACGGGTTGCTGCACGAGGGGCGTGAACTATTCGAATCATTAAAGCCTGAGTCTGCCGACAGCTCAATTATGCGGGAGTATTATGCCAATGGGGTAGAACTGTACCTGTATATTACCGATTATTATCCGCACTCGGTGTATAAAAAGAAGTATGCTGAAATCGCTTTTGCTCTGAATGACAGCTTATTGTCTTTTTTTCAGCCGGGTAGTGACGAATATCGTCTGCATAAGGCTTTCAGGGATATTTATCATGGCCGGAATGCGTTGGCTGTAGGAGAACTGAACGAATTGCTCAAGCAGTTGACTCCCGAAGATAATATGTACGCACGTGTACATGCTGTCCTGGCGTCGTATTATGCCGACGAAGGACGTCGTGATGAGGCGGGTTATCATCTGGCAATGGCCGCCGCCGGCGATATATTGGCTGCTACACAGGAATTTACAGCGCTTACAAACCTGGGGATACAGCTCTACGAATCCGGCGATGTCGACCGTGCATACCGCTATCTGATGCAGGCGCTCGAAAGTTCTGTGGCCGCAGGCAGTCAGTTGCGCGCACTCGAAAATGCCCGCCGGCTGCCGATTATATCGCAGGCATTCGGCGAGCGCGACCATCGGCGTACCGTATGGCTTGTAATTGCCATGATTGTGCTGTCGGCAGCCTTGGTGGCCATAGTGGCAATGATGGTGATAATGCGCCGCAAACAAAAAGATGTCAATGAAATGCAACTGAGGCTGAAAGATAATGTACAGCTGAAGGATGCCTATATAGGTCAGGTTCTGTCGATGTGTGCATTGTACATAGAGAGGATGGAAGAATTCAACAGACTTGCAGGTCGAAAAATCAAAGCCGGTCAGGTGCAGGATCTTTACCAGATGATTGAGTCAGGCAAAATATTGCAGGAACAGGCCAATCAGTTCTACGAGGTATTCGACAAGGCATTCTTTGGCATTTATCCCGATTTTGTCGACCGTGTGAATGAACTCCTGTTGCCCGACAAACAGATTAGCCTGCCGGCTCCCGGACGGCTGACTCCTGAGAGCCGCATATTGGCGTTTATGCGCCTTGGTATTGATGACAGTACCAGACTGTCGAAGTTTCTCGGACTGTCGCTAAACACTATATATACCTATCGCAACAAGCTTAAATCGCGGGCTGTCGACCGGGGTTCTTTCGAGGCTGAAGTCAAAAAAATAGGTCTTATACAGTGAATTTTTACTTATATTGATTGTAAATACCAAAAATGCCAACACTCAGATAATCAGACTAAAAATTTTATATTACCCTTATATTTATTTATATTGCATCTTTATATGCGCTGAATTGTGTCCGGCAGATGCTAACTTTGCAGTGTAAATAATTATTAGGTCTAAGATTCAAGGTTATTATTTAGGATTTATTAGAATAGTTAACAAAAAGGATTTTTAAATGGTTTTAGGTATTTAGTGTTAGATACACTTACAAAAACGCCGCTTCGAGAGAAGCGGCGTTTTTGTTTAGAGGCTCCCGCGCTCAAAGGCGTCGATGTAACTGCCGGGGGTGATATTGGTGATTCGTACATTATGCCTGTCGGCGAAGCGGCGAACTCCGAAGTAGCTTTTGAAGGCTACATAAAAGCTGTATAGAATCTGGTGCAGCCGGTAGTTTGTGTACTCGCTTCGTACGCGGCTTTCCTCTTTTTTGTCTTCCTTATAAAAATGTGGCTGAACTGAAACTACCTCGTTGTTTTCGTTCACCCAGATACTGCGGAGCCACGAGTGGTCGGCGCCGGCAATCTTTATATCGGTATAACCGAGCCAGATTGCGCACATCAGCGCCGGGATAAGCACATTGCGGGGGCGCGGCATGCCTAGTTTGCGACGATAGCAGAAATTCTCGAAGAAATGCGGGCCCTCAAGACCGTTGAAATTGAAATAGCATATACTTATCGCCGGATTGGCAATCATAGCCGTGGCTGTGGCACGATAGCCGTTGGGTACAATCAGAGTCATTTTCCAGTCGATAGCCGCCAGCGACGCATATAGTTTTTTGACGTTGGCATCGTCGGTACGGTGGAAGAAATGGGGGTCGGCCATAATGTAATACCTCGGTTTGAGGCGTGCGAATTCGGGCGCGTTTGCCGCAAAATTCACAGCCATGCACGTCGAGCCGGCCAGCAGGGCGCCGTGTTCGCGTATTGTGTCGGCAAGCGAGGGGCCGTTGCCTAACACTATTATGCTGTTGCCGCAGGCGTCGGCCGGACGCTGCAAATTGGTTTTGCGCGAGTACGCGGCAATCTTCACCAGGCTTTTGGCCATAAGACCTATGGAGTACAGGGTGTCAGAGGCTTTCATCATCGTAAACATGTGTGGTCAGGTATCGGCATACCGGAGTGGGGCGGAATCCGAATTCCTGCTGCAGACGCAGGCTGCTGAATGTAAGAGTGTTGGTAAGTGTGTTGTACAAGGCCGAGTTGTAGCGCCAGCGTGCCCAGCGCTCGCTGATAGTGAATATGCGCTTTTGGTCAAGCCTGTAGGCCAAAGCTTCGGCTAAATTGCTGTAGGTGGGGTCTTCGCCGTCGGTGGCTATGAGGGTGAGGCCCGAGTCCAGACAGCAGGCAGCTGCTTTGGCTACATCGCTGGCGTGAATCACGCTCAGATGCTCCTCCACACCTTTGATGTGCATGTAGGTGCCGCGATAAATCTTATTTACCATCTCGCGCGGCAGTCCGGTCATGCCGGTGCCTACGATAGCCGGGCAACGCAGTATGGTCGGGGGTATTCCGCGGCGCTCGCAGGCCCGGCAGAACTCCTCCTCAATCTTAAGCAGGCTGTGGCGCTGCAGCAGCTGGGTGGTTTCGTCGTGACCGCAGCCGGTGGCCGCATTATATACATCGGTGCTCGAAACCATCACAGCCTTGTCGAATTCGCTGTCGAGGCTGTCGGTGATTTCATAATTGGCGAACTCGCGTACAAAATAAGGCATCACGAAAGCTGCGTTCGGAGCGTAAACCAGAAGTTTGAGCGGATTGGTCATTTTATTATTCTTGTTACTTAAGCTTATTTAAGCGGTAGCAAGGCGGAACCGCGAAATGAGCCCATATAATGGCGTATCGGTTATAAAAGTGATTTACAGCGATATACGGTATCGGTTATTTTTAAAATCGGCCCTCGCTGAAAAAATCATGCTACAAAGTTACGAAAAATGTAGTTAAAATCGTAAATTTGCACTACGATTATGACAGAGAAAGCCCAAGCCATACAGATAAACTTGCGACAGATAGTTCGTGAACGGCTCGGCCGTTATTCGCGGCTGGTGCCCGGCTTTATACTGCGCCGTCTTGAGAAGACCGTGTGTCAGGACGAGCTCAACGAGCTGCTGCGCAATAATTTTCCGCGCCAGGGGGCTGAATTCTGCGAAGGTGTACTCGCCGACCTTGACGTTAAGCTCACAGTAGTGAGCGAGGACAAACTGCCGTCGCCTGCACAGCGCAGGGTGGTGATTGTGAGCAACCATCCGCTTGGCGGCCTCGACGGCATGGCCCTGATAGCCTGGGCTACCCGGCGTTATGGCGGCAAGGTGCATTTTGTGGTCAATGATCTGCTCAATGCCGTGGCACCCCTGCGCAGTGTGTTTGTGCCGGTAAACAAACACGGCAGCCAGAGCCGCGAAAGCATACGCGCGGTCGATGAGGCCTTTGCCGGCAACGACCCTGTGCTGGTGTTTCCGGCAGGTCTGTGTTCGCGTCGCGGCACCGATGGCAAAATCGCCGACCTGGAATGGCAGAAGATGTTTGTCAACAAGGCAGTCGAGCATCGGCGCGATGTAGTTCCGCTGTACTTCAGTGGCAGAAATTCCGACTTTTTTTATAACTTTGCGAAAATTCGTAAACAATTAGGTTTGAAATTTAATATAGAGATGATATATTTGCCGAGCGAAGTATTCCGAGCCCGCGGCAGCCGTTTCACCCTCGTGTGCGGCGACACCATCGGCTGGCGGGAGCTGCGGAGCGGTAAGGCCGCCATGGAGCAGGCCGCCGAAATACGTTCGCTCGTTTATTCCCTGGCTTCGCGCCTACAGACTACAACAGAATGAACTCCAAGATTATAGACCCGGTAGATACAGCACTGATTGAGGCAGAGCTTACCAAGGAACGTTTTTTGCGCCATACCAACAAGGGTGGCAACGAACTGTACGTAGTTGATGCCTTCGACTCGCCAAATACCATGCGCGAGATAGGCCGGCTGCGCGAAATAGCCTTCCGTTCGGCAGGCGGAGGCACCGGCAAAGACTGCGATATCGACCGCTTTGATACCATGCAGCCGCCATGCAAGCAGCTGATAGTTTGGGATCCGGAAAGCAAACTCATACTGGGCGGTTATCGGTTTATCTGCGGGCGCGACATAAGGCTCGACGAGTCAGGATGTCCACGTATCGCCACCAGCCACATGTTTGAATTTTCGGAGCGCTTTATCAACGACTATCTTCCATACACAATTGAGCTCGGACGCTCGTTCGTGCGTCTGGAATACCAGTCGTCGAAGGCCGGAGCCAAGGCGCTGTTCGCACTCGACAACCTCTGGGACGGCCTCGGGTCGCTCACTGTAATCAACCCCGAAATAAAATATCTGTTCGGCAAAGTCACCATGTACCCAAGCTACACAGCCAAATGCCGCGACATGATACTTTATTTCCTGCATAAATATTTCCCTGACCACGACAAACTTGTTACGCCGCTCAATCCGCTGGTAACTCAGGCAGACTCGGCTGAAATGGCCGCCTTGTTTACCGGCAGCACTTTCAAAGAAGATTACCGCATACTCAACGGTGAAGTACACCGCATGGGCAACAACATACCGCCGCTTGTCAACGCCTATATGAGCCTGTCGCCCACCATGAAAATGTTCGGTACGGCCATAAACGACGAATTCGGCAACGTAGAAGAAAGCGGAATCCTGCTGACCGTCGACGAAATATTCCCTGAGAAAAAACAACGCCACATCGACACCTTCAAACGTTGACACGGCGCTTGGCTGAAAAGTATAAATGCGAGGGGGTTGCGGCTCATGGCTCAGCAACACCCTCCTGACTTTTTATGCAATTTTTGAAACAAAGCAATAAACTTTTCTCAACAATATTTTGTTAGTGTAGAAAAAAGTATTAACTTTGCAGGGATTTGGTCAGTGTGTTGTACCTGCTCGACTTCACTTAGACTTCATTGTAAGGTTCAATAATCCTTTTCAATATCTCTCCCCCTCCCCCTGATTTTACGATATGCCAGAATTAACAGCAGAACTATTGTGTCTGGATTCAAGTGTGCTATCGTTCAACAAATCCATTCTCATCAGAACAATTTTTGAGGACTAATAAAATACTTTCCTCTTCCCCGTTTAAAATATGTATAGCATATCCGATCTCAATGAAATGAACGACGCCGACCTCAAAAGCGTCGCCGAGTCAATGAATCTAAAGAAAATCGACCTTTCAGACAAAGAAGGTCTTATTTACCGCATACTCGACCAACAGGCAATCGACCGCGCCGCTTCGTCGACCGAAGAAAAGAAGCGTCGAGGCCGTAAAGCAGCCGGTGAAGGCACCCCCGCAAAGTCCCGTGGACGAAAAAAGGCCTCCACACAACAGGTTGCAGCCGAGGAACAAGCCGAAGTGCAGCCGCCTGTAGCCGCAGAAACTGAAGGCGCCGAAACTCCGGCACCCAAAAAACGAGGCCGTCCGCGCAAGAATCCACAGCCCGATACAGCAGATGTGCAGCCCGAATCAGAGGCAGCTGCAGTAGTAGAGGCCGAACAGCCGCTGCTGCCGGCACCTGTGGCCGTAGAGGCTGAAAGCGCATCAGAAACCAATACCGATGCAGCCACAGCAACAGTCGATAATACCCTCGAAGCACAGCAGTCCGCAGCCGAGCAGCCCAAGCGCGATTTTCGACCCAAAGACCCAGCCTTTTCGGCATTCTTCCCACGTAGCGAAGGCCGTAAATTCGTGCCCCGCAGCTATCAGCAGCGCGAGGCTGAGGGCGCAGAAATTCCGACTCCGGTAGCACGGCCCGCCGGTCCGGTAAACAACAATAATAATTCGGGCAACAACAAGCAGCATCGACAACCGATGCAGCAGCCTGTTTCAGGCATGCCGGTCGATGTGCCATCCACTCCGATAATGCTTGTTGAGCCCGGTCAGCCGGTACCACAGCAGGGCGGTAAGAAAAATAAAAAGAACAAACAGCAGGGCTATAGCTCGATGCGCTACGACTTCGCAGACCTTATTGAAGCAACCGGCGTACTCGAGGTCGAACCTCAGGGTCACGGCTTCCTGCGCTCGGGCGACTTCAACTACATGCCTTCGCCCGACGACATATACCTCACTCAGCAGCAGGTGCGTACACATGGCCTTAAAACCGGCGACGTAGTTGAAGCTACAGTCCGACCACCGCGTGAAAGCGACAAATACTTCCTGCTCTCAGAAGTAAAACGCGTAAATGGCCGCTCGCTCGACTTTATCCGCGACCGCGTGGCATTCGAGCACCTCACACCTCTGTTCCCCGACGAGAAATTCGACCTGACTTCCGGCACAACCAACAACCTGTCGACCCGCGTGGTAGACATGTTCTCGCCTATAGGCAAAGGCCAGCGCGGCCTTATCGTGGCACCACCTAAAACCGGTAAAACAATTCTGCTTAAAGATATCGCCAACGCCATAGCCGAGAATCACCCCGAAACTTATATTATGATTCTGCTTATCGACGAACGTCCTGAGGAAGTTACCGACATGCAGCGCAGCGTAAACGCCGAGGTTATAGCGTCGACATTCGACGAGCCGGCCGACCGTCACGTGCGCATAGCCGGAATAGTTCTCGAAAAGGCAAAACGCATGGTAGAATGTGGCCACGATGTGGTGATACTCCTCGACTCCATCACACGCCTGGCCCGCGCCTACAATACATGTGCTCCGGCATCCGGCAAGATACTTTCAGGTGGTGTCGACGCCAACGCCCTCCAAAAACCCAAGCGCTTCTTCGGTGCCGCCCGTAACATCGAAGGCGGAGGCTCGCTTACCATCATAGCGACCGCGCTGACCGAAACCAGCTCGAAGATGGACGAAGTAATTTTCGAAGAATTCAAAGGCACCGGCAACATGGAGCTGCAGCTCGACCGCAAACTCTCCAACAAACGAGTATTCCCTGCAGTCGACATTATGGCATCCAGCACCCGTCGTGACGACCTGTTGCTGCGCCCCGAAACCCTCAACCGCATGTGGATTCTGCGCCGCTTCCTCAGCGACCGAAACAGCATCGAGGCAATGGAATTTATCAAAGACCGCATGGAGCGCACCCGCGACAACGACGAACTTCTGCGCACCATGGGTGACTGATACCGTTAACGTGCAACCAAAAACTACAACGGCAACCACAGACGCGGTTGCCGTTGTAGTTTTTGCAGTTTATAGATTTAATACGGGTATAACGGGTATAAATTAATGAAAAATTTGGTGGAGCCGAAAAAAAACACTAACTTTGTACCCGCAAGCGCATGTGGCGTAATTGGCAGCCGCGTCAGACTTAGGATCTGATGTCTTAGGACGTGGGGGTTCGAGTCCCTTCATGCGCACAAAAAGCCCTCTATAACTCGGTGAGTTTTAGAGGGTGTTTTGTTTTATAAAGCACTGGCAAAGCACTTTTGTTTCGCGCTATATATTAAACAAACGGCGACTTCCATCGTCGGTTTTGGCTAATTCGGCGTTCATGCCTCCTACAGCGCTGCTCACTACATCGCTTAATACCGCGGCCCTCTGGGCCTCTGTTCCATACTTCAATATCTGCTCCTGTATGGCGTCGAAACTATAGCCGTATCGGCTCAGCGCACCGGTTTGGCCGTCCATAACTTTACCCAGCATGGTAGCTATGTTTGTGCCATTTTATTTGCAGGTTTGTTATTTATTTATTAACTTTGTGGAAAACGTCAGGGACTATGCTTAACTTTTTAATCATCATAATATTTCTTCTTCCTTTTATAGTCGCTCTATTCGGTATAATCGGCTTGACTATTGATTTTTGGTCTGACGACAAAAAAAGACGTTCCGGATAAAATCGAGATAATTATAAAGATGGAGAATACCGATGAAAAAAAGATTGAGCGTAAAGATGAAAAGCAATAATTAGCTACTACGTTCCTGTCGATTTCACTTGTTAATTTCATCACCTAATCGCCGTGCGACTTCCTCAAAGCGTTTTCGTTTTTCTTCGTCGGTGAGCCCGGGGACCTCGCTTCGCCGGGGCTGTCGCTTCTTATCCCAGGGCAGTGGCAGAAGTTGTCGCGGTGTTATTTTCTTTTTAACGTGGGGCTGTATGCAGATTGCGGCCAGTGTTCTGGCACGTTCCCATGAATCGCGGTGTTGTGCCTCGTTCATTTCACGCCATGCGCTGCAGATGCTTTCGAACTCGCCGAAAGTACACTTGCAGAAATCGTCATGCGACAATCCGATACAGCCCACGCCAATACCTAAAAGTTCATAGATACCTACAGACTTTTTTTTCACCGTCGGCATCATCCACCGTGGCAGCGTCGACAGAGATAGCATTGCTCCACTCGGTCATATCTTCCGGAGCGAGGCTGTCGGCAAAGTCCATCAGCGACATATCGAACGGTTTGCCCTCGCGCTTCGCCGCCGACACTACACAGCACCACAGATAGGTACACATGTCGGTAAAACTTGTGGGGGCAATCTCGGTAATTTACTACGCGCTTTGATTCCGGCCAATGTGCCTATAATGGCATTAGACAACTGTAAGGCAATTGCCAATGCCGGATTTAGCTTTCATATTATATATGTTGTTATAGTTTTAATGGTTCCATATGTATATTGACTATGCTCTCTTTTCCAAATTTTCCACGTATCTTTTCTTCAATCTGTGTCGCTATGTCATGGGCTTCTTTTAGCAGAAGTTTGCCATCCATCTTTACGTGAACATCAACAGCTATGGCACTGCCAATTTTTCTTGTACGTAAATTGTGGAATCCTCTGACTCCTTTTACGGACTTAATCAATTCTGAGATTTCGGCACTCTGCCTTTCAGGCAAGGCTCCTTCAAGCAGTTCATTGACTGCCGGCCTCATAATATCAAAACCTGACTTGACGATGAACACACTTACGAGCACAGCTGCCAACGGGTCAAGAATACGCCATCTGTCGCCTAACAATATAGCACCACCAATACCTGTCATAGTTCCCAATGAAGATATGGCATCACTGCGATGGTGCCACGCATTGGCTATAGTAGCATCTGATTTGACTATATTCCCGATTTTTACTGTATAGCGGTATAGTATTTCTTTAACTACAATGGAAGCTGTGGCGACCGCAAATGCAAGCCATGTGGGTTCCGGGAGCAGGACCCCGTTAAGACTGGATACTATTTTTCTTCCTCCGCTTACCAATAGGCCTAAGCCTGCCAGTGTCAGGAAGACTCCGATTATCAATGTGGCAAGAGTTTCGAATTTTCCGTGACCATAGCTATGCGCCTTATCTTTAGGTTTCCCAGACAGTTTTACAAAAATCAAAACAATGAGATCGGTAATGAAGTCTGTGAGGGAATGAACACCGTCTGCAATAAGGGCGGAGCTCCTGCCCAAAATTCCGGCTGTCAATTTCAAGGCAATAAGTATTGCATTCACTATCGAACCGATGAGTGTAACCCGGAAAATTGTTTTTTCTCGTTGTTCCATATATATTTTGATTATAATATCAGACTGCAGATAATACGTTTCTTTTCTATCTGTTTTAGAAAAAATAGCCATAAAGCTGGCCCGAGATTGTGGCCATAATGATTACAAGAGCTACATATATCCCTGTTTTCTTAGTTCCCATCACGCTGCGTATGACAAGCATATTCGGAAGCGACAGCGAGGGACCGGCAAGCAGCAGGGCAAGAGCGGGGCCTTTACCCATGCCGGATGCAAGCAATCCCTGAATAATCGGCACTTCGGTGAGGGTGGCGAAATACATGAAAGCCCCGGTGAAGCTTGCGAAGAAGTTTGACATTAATGAATTGCCGCCGACTGCCCATTCAACCCAACTGTTGGGAATGATGCCGGGCAGTTCTATACCGTCATGCGTTGAGCCGAGCAGGAATCCCGCTGTCAAAACTCCGACTGCAAGCAGAGGCAGTATCAGCTTGGCAAATCCCCATGATGACAACGCCCATTCGCGGTTCTCGTCATTGTTTTTATCACATAGCAATATTATGGCAAGTGTAGCGACTGAAACGACCATAGGCACAAGTGGAGCCAGTTTAACATCAGGAATGAAAACATTGGCGGCAAAAGCCGAAACTGCTACCGCGACTGCTCCGAGGATAATCCATCGGGCTTTCAGATGGAGGATTTTCACAAGAATCACGCACAGGCCTATTGCAAGAGCCGATGTTAACCACCATTTAGCCCCGTAGATTGCAGCCCAGACTCCACGGTCTATTTCGGAAGGCGCGCCCCAGTTGGCAAACACGAGGATTGCCACAAGGGTAAAGAAAAATATCGCTGTCTGCCACAGAGGACGCTTTTCGGGCAGTGGCACTATATTCATCTGTGCGGCCTCTTTATCCCGTTCTTCCTTGCGGAAGATGAACGACATAACAAGACCTATTACCACTGCAAACGTAACGGCACCGATGATGCGGGCAATCCCCATTTCCAGTCCGAGGATACGGGCTGTAAGTATTATCGAGAGTATGCTGATGGCGGGGCCGGAATATAGAAACGCTATTGCCGGACCAAGACCAGCCCCACGTTTGTAAATGCTGGTGAACAACGGGAGAATAGTACATGAACACACTGCAAGGATACCACCCGATACTGACGCTACAGTATATGACACCCATTTCTTTGCATTTGCACCGAAATATTTCAGTACCGCTCCCTGGCTTACGAACACCGCAATCACACCGGCTATGAAGAAAGCCGGAAGAAGACAGAGAACTATATGCTCGCGGGCATACCACTTGGCGAGGTCAAGAGTGGAGTGTATGGCAGTCAACAGCGTTTCACTGTTAACCGGCATGAAGAACGCTGTCAGGAATATGACAACAGTCCATATCAGAAACTTGGTTTCCTTTTTCGTTTCCATAACTTATTCCCGTTGCTTCAAATCAGATGCCGAGAGCTCTTTTTACTTCATCGGCAGATGGAACGTGTCCTTTGATTTTCACAGTTCCGTCAACAACCACGGCTGGTGTAGTCATGATATTGTAGCTCATTATCTCGACTATATCCTCAATTTTCAGGAGTTTGACATCGAGATTGTTCTCACTGATTACCCGCTCAACGACCTTGTATGTTTCTTTGCATTTGGCACATCCGGGGCCGAGAACAAGAACTTCGTTGACCTTTGCACCGAGAGCTGTAATGTTGCTGTTGCAGCAACAGCTTTTCTTTTTTGGTGCGAAAAGAGTTGACCAGAAACCTTTTTTTGATTCTTTTTTATCCATGTTTTTTCGTTTATACAGTTATAAGTACATCATTCTGCAGTAATATATGCCTACCGCGATGAAAATGACACCGACAATAATATTGAGCCATTTCTGAACAGTACGCAGTTTACCATAGAACTCGCCGACCTTTTCTACACTGAAAGCGATAAGCCATGCAACTGCAAGCACCGGGAGCGCAGTGGCGACAGCAAACAATACAGGCAAAAGCCATCCTGCACTTGCTGTAACTGACATCGGTATAAGCATTCCGAAATATAGGATACCGCTCGACGGGCAGAAAGCCATTGCAAACAGTACACCAAGTAACAAGGCTCCCCATCCGCCTTTCCGGGCAAGTCCTTCACCGTTGCCGCCGAAACCGAACTGAGGGATATTCAGTTTGTGACCGAACAGCATGAAAAGTCCAATCAGCAACAGTAGAGGCCCAATCAGCAACTCGCCCCATTTCCCGATAGTCTTCTGTATGCCGAATACGCTTGCACCTTCTTTCAGAATCGAGATAAGGATAACGCCGAGAACGGTATAAGCGATTACTCGTCCGATGGTATATAATACCCCGTTTCGGAAAATGCGTCTGCGGTTCTCTATGTCCTTGCTGATATAGCCTATTGCGGCTATATTAGTAGCAAGCGGACACGGCGAGATAGCGGTGAGCAATCCGAGAAGGAAGGCGGTAAGAGCCGGAGCCGTGCTGTTGTCAAGTAAAGTCTGTAACCAGTCCATTATTTCAGCGATTGCCTTATTTTGTCTGCAAGACCATTCTTGAAACCGTCCGGATTGTTGCGGGCGTTGGCGAAGCTGAATTCAGTAAGATTGTTGCGGCTTTCTGTGCCGTCTTTCCATTTGTTGACAAAGATTGAAGACCATGTTACTTCGTACTTGTCGGCAACCTTTTCTCCTTCCGGAGTAGAGATGTCAACGGTTTTGAATACGAGAGTGCCGTCTTTCATCTCATTTTCAAAGAGAGTATTCACCACCTCTTTAGCGTTTTTCTCTATGGCCATACAGGTGGGACAGCGCTGTTTTCCGTAGAAATAGATTACTTCCACTCTATCTTTTTCAGGAGATTTTGTAGTGGCGGTATTATCCCCGCTTCCGCACGACATCAGCCCTATCATAAGGGCGAAAAACATCAGTAATTTTTTCATGTGATTAAATGTATTTAATTGAGTTGTTATTTGCCGAATTACGAACATGGGGAGCAAAAAATAGTGCTTACGAGCAGCAGCTATTCTTTTTTGAAGGACAGCATTTGTCAAGCATCTGTGAAAACAGTTGCCGGGCAAGTTTCCAGTTTTCTGCGTTGATGCAATATTTCACTTTTGGCGGCTCGATGGTGCCTTGTATCAGACCCGCTTCTTTCAACTCGCTCAAATGTTGCGACACGGTAGCTTTCGCCACTGGAAGCACCTCGTGTATGTCGCCGAAGAAACATTCGTTTCTCTGAGCGAGAAAATGCAGTATAGCAATGCGGGTGGGATGGCCCATCGCTTTCGCGAACCTCGCAAGACGCTCATGTTCGGGTGTTATCTCTAATTTTGCCATTCTTACTTATTTGTTGTTCGCAAAATTACAAACAATATTTGACATAGCCAAATTGTTTCAGCTCGAAACGCAAAAAATTTCCCTTACCGGGAGTTTGGGAGTTTGAATTAAAAATAATATCATTAGTGTCCACTAAAAAATCATAAGAGCACCTTGAAATTATTGAAATTCAATTTGTTATAAGCGATTTGGGAG
>CAJUHX010000037.1 GCA_910586455.1 uncultured Muribaculaceae bacterium
GGCGTCCGCATGTTTTGAATCCGGCCGAGTGAAAAAGCGCACGCGAAGCATCGTTGTCGGCTCCGACAACGGCCCAGAGCTGATGTAGTCCCAGATGCGTGGCGCAGTACACTCCAAGCCAGGCAAGGGCCTGGAAGGCGTATCCGCGGCGACGGTATTCCTTCTGTATGAAAATTCCTACTCCTGCACGCCGGTCGCGCTGCGAGTATTCATAGAGGTCGGCCACGCCTACGGGAGTGCCATCGGGTTCGGTTATTATCAGGCGCAGCTGTCCGTCGGTAGCGATGTCGCCGCTGTAATTGTCGATATATCGGGCGAGGGAATGGCGCGACAGAGGCGACATATTGTCGCCGCAGGGCCATAGCTCGGGGTCGTTCTCCCAGATGTATAGAGTGTCGGTATCGGCGGGCTCGGGAGCGCGCAGGCGTATTTTTATTTCGTTAGTTTCCATTTTTTATCAGTTAGCGTGTATATTTCGAGGCAAGAGCTGCCAGCTGCGGTAAGGCTCGCCCATGTGGCGTACGCACCGGTGCCAGTAAGGGTCGCCGTTGCCCTGCAGCAGTTCGTGCGGATTGTCAAAGTCGGTGAGTGCCCATACATCGCCGGCGAGTTCGTCTTCGAGCTGACCGCGGCTCCAGCCGCTGTAGCCCACAAAGAAGCGCAGCACTCCGTCGAGCATGTAGCCGGAGTTTACATAATTGATGATGGCGCTGAAGTCGCCTCCTACAAAAAGGCCCGGTGCATATTCGCGGGCATCGCTTATGATGTCGCTGCCGAGTGTATGGATAAAGAACAGCCGGTCCTGACCCAGCGGGCCTCCGCAGTACACCGGGGCGTCGAACTGCGGCGATATGCCGTCGAGTACGTCGGAGAGCATATTGGCGGTGCGGTAATTCATCACCACCCCCATGGCTCCTTCCTCAGGGCTATAGTCGACCAGCGACAGAACTCCGTGGTTGAAATACGATTCGCTCAGGAAGGGTTCTGCCACCAATAGGGCCCCCTGCCTTACGTCGCCCTTGACTGTGGTGACGTTAAAGATGTTGGTGGTAATCTCTTTCATCGGGTTGGGTGTTAATGGGATAAACAAGCTCTAAAACTCTTTCATTTTTAACAAATGAGCCGGCGCGAGAGTTTTGTACAAAGGTATGAAAAAATATTGAAAAATCATTATCAGCTGCAGTGTACCACCGGGTGGGGTGCACGCTTTCATGCGGGGGATGGTGATTTTATTACAAAAATATTGGCAATAAATTGTGAAGAATCACTAAAAAGTCGTAACTTTGCAGCAGCATAACGCACACACGCACACACACAAACTAAAAAATCAATCAATCATTACATTTATGACCAGAACTATTACCCGTGTCGCTGTTGCAGCGATGGGCGTAAGTGTTGCCATGGGCCTTGGCTCATGCATCTATGAAGATTACGACCTGAGCAAAGACATCGATATGACAGTGCAGATTGGTAGCGAGGGATTCACGCTCCCCGCAAGTGATACCGAACCCTACACACTGTCGCAGATTCTTGACCTTGAAGAAACCAGCAGTATCAAATGTGTAAAAGCCGGGCAGTATGGTCTGGCCGAAGGCGACTATGTGCTGCTCCAGTCGGGCGAATCAGAACCTTCGACAGTGGAAATTGAAAAAATCGTTCTCGACGGCCTTGAAGGCAGTACTACCGAAACACCCCTCGACGAGTTCCGCTTCTTTGGCGACGGACGCGTGACAGTGGATGTCGACGGCGCTCCCACCCGGATTAAAATCGAGGAAGACGATGTAACCCGCGAACTTGTAAGCCTCAAAAGCGCCGAAACGGCAGTGTACATCGAATTCGAAATCGGCTTCCGTTCCAACGACTACAGCGGCGACGTTATCATCGAACAGGGCTTTAAGGCTTTGTTCGACCCTTCATGGACACTTGAGGTTCGCGATGCAGCCACAGCATCGTTCTTGCGCATGGAAAACGGCAATACGGCAGTGTTTACCCGCGAAGTGGCTGTAAATACCGCCTCTACCATAACAGTGCGGCTGCTTCTGACCGATGTCGACCTTGCCAAGGCGCCGGGCCAGGGCCTTATTGCTCCGGGCCACTTCCGCCTGGAGTGCGACGTAAAAACCATGGGTCAGGTATCAATCGACGGCACCGGCATGCAGCCCGGACAGGTGGCCAACCTCGACCTTGTGACCACCACCCGTCCTACCGATGCCGAACTTCTGGCCATAACCGGTGTGGTTGACCCCGAAATCAATATAGAGCCCACCATAATCCACATCAACGACATTCCCGACTTCCTTGCATCAGAAGAGAATGTACTCGACGTGGAGAATCCTCGCATCAGCTTTACCGTGTACAACAGTTCGCCGGTGAGCATCAATCTCAACGCTGTGCTTCGTGCTGTCGACAAAAACGGCAACTCGCGTATAATCGGTCTGGGCAATGAGAACGGCACCGACCCCATTGTGATTGCCGCCGACCGCACCACCAACTTTGTAATATCACGCAAACCTATTGCCATGAACGGAGCTGAAAACATAGTCGTGCCCAACCTTGGCGAACTGATAAAGACCATACCCGACCAAATCAGTTTCGAGGACATAAAGGCCAAGGCTCTGCCGCAGGAAGTAACCATGGTGCTGGGTACAGCCTTCGATTACGAATGTGACTACGAGGCCATAATACCTCTGGCTTTCGGTGCCGACCTCAAACTCCACTACACACACGAAGAACTCGACTGGGATGAAGACCTGCACAAGTACAACTTCAACCGGGTGCTTATCACAGTAGATGTAATCAATACGCTGCCTGTAAACCTTGCACCCTCGGTGCTGGCGCTCGACCGCAACGGCAATGAAATCACCAACATCATTGCCGAAGTAGAGGGCATGGCGGCCGCCGGTACAGTAGACTCGCCCGCTGTGTCGCCGCTGAAGATAACCCTGCGCAGCGAGGCAGCCAACCTCGGAGAACTCGACGGCGTACGCCTGGTGTTCGACGGCACCACCGACGCGGCTCACGTGGGTGAGAACCTCAACAAGGCCCAGTCGGTAGAGTTCGACAACGTACTTGTGAAGATTGTGGGCGGTGTGACCATAGACCTTAATGATTAAAAACCGGCTCTTGAACTTATGAAAGCTATCAGAACACTCATCATAGCCGTGGCAGGTGCCGCGGCCATCGGTGCCACAGCCCAGGAGGCACCCCGCACCGCATACTTCCTCGACGGCTACAGCTACCGTCACGAACTCAACCCCGCATTCGGCAGCGACCACAACTACATATCGATTCCTGCCCTCGGCAGCATAGGTATAGGCGCAGCCTCTAACGTAGGTCTGAATACATTCCTGTACAAGACTGCTCCTGGCAGCAAGTACGCCCTCACTACCTTTATGAGTCCGACTGTCGACGCCAATACATTTCTGAACAAACTCGGCAACTACAGCCGTGTTACCGCCAATGTCGACCTTACCATATTGTCGGCAGGTTTCAAGGCCTTCAAGGGCTACAATACCCTTACGATAGGAGTGCGCACCGACGCAGGCGCAGGCATACCCAAGGACCTCTTCCGCTTTATGAAGCTCGGTCAGACCGGCGCCGATACCCGCTACAGCTTCAAGAATCTGCGCTTAAGCGCAGATGCCATGGCAGAAGTGGCGCTCGGACACAGCCGCGAGATTATCCCCGGCCTCAATGCCGGCGCAAAGCTGAAGGTGCTGCTGGGTATAGCCGGAGTATCGGCCAACATCGACCGCATGGACATACGCATGAGCGGCGAGCAATGGGTGGTAAACGCCAACGGCTCAATCGACATTGCCGCCGGTTCGGGCCTGTATGTGCCTACCAAGCAGGAGGCCGGCAAGGAATTCAGCAATCCGGATGAATCCGGCCAGATAGAGTGGGGCGACATCGAATACAACAACTTCGGTCTATCGGGCTTTGGTCTGGCAGTAGACCTCGGTGCCACCTACGACCTGCCCGTAGTGCCAGGCCTGCAGCTCTCGGCGGCAGTCACCGACCTCGGCTTTGTAAACTACAGCCACGCCGTAAAGGGAAAAACCTCCGATGTGTCGTGGACATTCGACGGCTTTAAAAACGTGGCTGTAGACTCCAGCCAGCCCGGCTATGAAGAGAACAAAATAGGCACACAGATTGACAATATGTGGGACGACCTGAAAGACGTGGTGAACTTCCACCGCACCGAAAGCGACGCCTCGTTTACCCGTGCCATGGGTGCCACTCTGCGCCTTGGCGCAGAGTACAAGATGCCCTTCTACAACAAACTTACCGGAGCATTCCTGTTCTCGACCCACATAGCAGGTGTACAATCCTGGTCCGAAGGACGTTTCTATGCCAATGTAAAGCCTGCCCGCTGGTTCGACGCCACCGTCAACTACGGAGCCGGCACATTCGGTTCGTCGTTCGGCTGGATGCTGAACTTCCATCCGCGCGGATTCAATTTCTTCATAGGCAGCGACCATCAGGTATTCACCGTCACCAAGGGGCAGTATCTGCCTGTAGGACGCGCCAGCGCCCAGCTCAACATCGGCTTCAATATCAGTTATTAGTGCAAGTATTCTGAAATATTTGCGAGAAACACAAATAATTGCTAACTTTGTACGCTTATTGACTTGTAGCAGCGGTTGCACAGTCGGTAAGCGTACATAATTTAGAACCTGTTTGAAAAATAAATGTTGTTGCCGGAACGTGTAAGCGATGCCGGGCAAGACATTATTACCAACGCAATATTCATAATTATTCTTAGAATGAAGGTTTATAAAATTACGGTGGCAATTGTGGGAGTGATATGCATGTGCGCATGCTCATCACCCAAAAAAGTACCTTATATGGTGGATGCAGACCTCCTTCCGGCCGAGGTACTTCAACTATCATCGGCTGTGCCCGATCCTGTACTTGCTCCGGGCGACCTCCTCAACATCGAGGTCACAGGCACTATGCCTACGGCACTGGCTCCCTTCAACAAAGGGCAGTACGTGACACCCGAAGGCAGCATCGGCAAGATGAACAACAGCACCAGCAGCACTCAGTCCGGTGCCGAAGCAAACACACAATATTATCTGGTAGATAATCAAGGCAACATCGACTTTCCGGTAATAGGCGAGATTCATGTGGGAGGCCTTACCAAATCGCAGCTTATCGAAACCATTACCAACGATATATATCCAAAATATGTGACAGAACGTCCGTCGGTCGACGTGCGACTGATGAACTTCCGTGTGACAGTACTCGGAGCCGTGCGTTCGCCGGGGGTAATCCAGAGTAAAAACGAGCGCATGAACTTTTTGGAGGCCATAGCGCAGGCCGGCGACCTCGATATCAAGGGCGAGCGTGAGAATATAATGCTCGTGCGCACAAACGCCGACGGAAGCCGCGAGGTACACCGAGTGAACGTACACGACAAAAATCTGCTGCTGTCGCCATACTTCAACCTGCAGCAGAACGATGTGATTTACGTCGAACCCAACCCCTCGATGCGGCAAAACGCATGGCAGCTGAACAGCGCCGTAGGTGCCACATCGGCTATCGTGGGCACAATTTCTTCCGTGGCCGGTCTGGTCATCGGTATTATTAACCTTGCTGACAAATAATGACAATGTCGAACCAAGACGATATCAACAACAGCGAAGAACAGAAGCTTGACGCCGGTTTCGATATTACCGGTCTGTTGCTGGACTACGCTTCAAACTGGAAGTGGTTTCTGCTGAGTGTGGTTGTAGTGCTGGCCGGAGCTTACTACTATATTGCAACAATAGTTCCGACATATCAGGTGTCGGCCTCGATTTACCTCAACGACGAAAGCGCGGAGGCCAAATACAACGCCTTGTCGTTCGATGATCCGCTTCTGTCAGCCAAAAGCTTTATTGATGAAACCGAGATTGAGATTCTGAAATCGCGCAACAATCTGGTGAAGATAGTCGACAGCCTCGGTCTGGCATATTCGTATTACACCGTAGGCCGCATGCGCAACATGCCGCTGTACAACAGCGCCACAGTAATCATGACCGTCGACTCGGCATCGCTGCGTTCGCTCACAGCGCCGATTGAGGCTGAAATCAGGCCCGCCGGCGACGAAAAATACAATATCAAGGTAAAGACATCATTCAAAGGTAATAACGAGGAGAAAGAACTCAATGGCGTTGAGCTGCCTGCCCGGGTGGAAATGTCGCAGGGGCTGGTAAACTTTACCCGCTCGGCCACGGCCTCACCTCTGACCGCTACTGAAAAGGTAGTTGTGGTGAATCCGATGCGTGCCGCAGGCGCTCTGGCCGCCAAACTCAATATCGCATTTGCCGAGAAGTCCTCGACAATTCTGCGGGTGAAGGTCGACACTGACGTAATACCCGAAGGCGTCGACATAATCAATGCCCTGCTGGCATACTACAACCAGCAGATTATAGAAGACAAGAATCGCTCGGCCATACAGACCGAAGCATTCATTCTCGACCGTCTGAAAATGATTGCAGGCGAGCTGCGCGATGTGGAAGACCGTCTTAAAGACTATCGTCAGGAACACAATATCACTAACCTCGAGGCCCAGGCCTCGATGAGTCTGGCCCAGAAAAGCTCCAACGAGATAGAGCTGGCAACCGTAAAATCGCAGATTGAAATACTCGGCACTCTGGCTTCGATGGTGTCGCAGAACGGCGACTACACCGTTCTGCCGCTGCTCTCCGACAATCCGGTGTTGCAGCAGCTTATCGAAGCCTACAATGGAAATGTGTCGCGTTACAACCGCCTGATACAAGGCAAGAACATCGACAATCCCGACGCAGCCATGACGCAGGCGCGCGAGGAACTCAACGCGCAGAAGAGCCGCATACTGTCGACTATCAGTTCGGCACGCCGCAACCTTGAGTCGGAACGTTCGAGTCTGCAGGCCCTCTCGAACCGCAATGCAGGCCAGCTGGCCGCAGTGCCGAGTGTTGACAAAGGCCTCAACGAGATATTCCGCGAGCAGCAGGTAAAAGTCAACATCTATACCTTCCTGCTTCAGCGTCGCGAGGAAATCGCCCTTCAGAAAACCCTGGCCACACCCACCGCCCGTCTGATTGACAATCCGCTCGGCTACGGCCCCGTGGCCCCCAAGGCATCCATGATTTATGGTGTAGCGCTGCTGATTGGCCTGCTGATACCCGCACTGGTGATATTCCTGCGCCGGATGCTCTTCCCGGTATTCAAAGACCAGGACGAACTCGAACGCCTCACCTCGGTTCCTATTCTGGGTGAAATCTGCGAAGACCCCTCCAAGGGCAATGCTCCCATTGTGGTGGGAGAGAACGTAAGCACTCCCATAGCCGAACTCTTCCGTCTGCTGCGCAACAACATAAGCTTTACCCGCAATGGCGGCGAGAAGCGTGTGATACTTATTACATCGAGCATCTCGGGCGAGGGCAAAACCTTTGTGGCCACCAATCTGGCCATGACATACGCACTCTCCGGCAAGCGTGTGATTGTTGTAGGTATGGACATCCGGCGTCCGGCTCTGGCCCACCGTTTCGGCCTTACCAACCAGGTAGGTGTCACCACCTTCCTTTCGGGTCAGGAGCGCAATATAAGCAATCTGGTACACCGGAGCGACATCAACCCCAATCTTTTCATAATGCCGGCAGGCCCCATACCGCCTAATCCGAACGAACTGTTGCTCAGCGACAACATGCAGCGCATGATGGACCAGCTGCGCCACGATTTCGACTATGTAATCATCGACTCGGCGCCAATAGGCATAATCAGCGACGCATTCCTGATTATACCACACTCCGACCTGCAGCTGTTTGTAACCCGTGCGTCGTATTCAACCAAGCGCGGCCTCAAAGTGCTGCACAGCGCCATCGCAAGCCATAAACTCAACGATGTGTACACAGTACTCAACGGTGTGAACATGCGCAGTGGCTCGTATCAGTACAAACGTTACGGTACATACGGCCGCTACGGCAAAACCAAGCGAGCTTACGGCTACGGCTATATAGGCGACGATGCCTCCGGCAAGTAATTGACGGGCATACGATATACCACGGCGGCGCGACACTCCCATGTCGTGCCGCCTGATTTTTGTACGTCAAAAAATTATCCGCTGGGGAATACAGATATCGGACTGCCGAAAAAATACAAACTTTTTTGCAAATCAGTCGGATATTTCGTGCCAATTCACTAACTTTGTGTATTAAATCCCAGCCGACGATGAACGAAGAAGCAATGAGCCAATTGTATCTGAAAGATACAGCCTTTCAGAATCTGATGCAGAGCCGCGTATTCAGCGTGCTGCTTATAGCATCGCGCTACGACGCCTTTATGATGGAGGAAGACGGGCGAGTAGAAGAGCAGCTGTATTTCGAATATGTGGCGCTCAATCTCAGTTCGCCGCCACGGGTTACAAGAGTGTCGCATGTGAGCGAAGCCATCGAGGAGCTGTCGCACAAACACTTCGACCTGGTTATTGCCATGCCCGGAGTAGAGTTGTCCGAAACATTCGAGGGTGCGCGTCTTATCAAGGCCTTCGACCCCAATATCCCTATAGTGGTGCTTACACCGTTCAGCAAAGAGGTGTCGCGCAGGCTGCAGAACGAAGATCTGTCGAACATCGACTATGTGTTCTCCTGGCTGGGAAACATGGACCTGTTGCTTGCCATCATAAAGCTGCTCGAAGACCGGCTCAATGCCGCAGACATCGACAATGTAGGCGTGCAGATGATACTGCTGGTGGAAGACTCGGTACGCTTTTACTCGTCGGTGCTCCCGCATATATATAAATTCCTGCTCAAGCAGTCGATGGCCTTCAGTACCGAGGCCCTGAACGAGCACGAACAGATGCTGCGTATGCGCGGACGTCCCAAGGTGATGCTCGCCCGCGATTACGAAGAGGCTGTGGCGCTTTACGAGCGCTACGGGCAGCACTTTCTGGGCGTGATTACCGATGTGTCGTTCAAGCGTGGTGGTGTCAAGGACTCCGAAGCCGGCCTGAGGCTGGTGGAGTATCTGCATGACCGCGATGCCACGCTACCGGTGATTGTGGAGTCGTCGGAAGTGGAAAACGCCGACCCCGCCCGGGCACTCGGATGCACATTTCTCGACAAGAACTCCAAAAAGCTGTCGGTAGACCTCGGCGAGGCTATCATGCACGACTTTGGCTTCGGCGATTTTGTGATACGCGACCCCAATGACGGAAGCGAGATAATGACCATACGCAACCTCAAGGATCTGCAGCGGCGCATACTTGATATTCCGGCCGACGCATTGTATCACCATGCGCTCAACAACGATATATCGCGCTGGCTCTACAGCCGCGCCCTGTTTCCCTTGGCAGAGGTGATAAAGGAACACCGCTTCAACTCGGTGGAAGACGCCCCTCGCGCCAGCCGTTTGTTCTTCGACCTGATAGTGAAGTACCGCAAGATGAAGAACCGGGGCGTGGTGGCAGTGTTCAAAAAAGACCGTTTCGACCACTACTCGAACTTTGCCCGCATAGGGCAGGGCAGCCTCGGCGGCAAAGGCCGCGGCCTTGCTTTCGTCGACTCAATCATAAAAAAGAATCCTGTGTGCGACAATTTCAACGGCATGACCATAACCATACCGCGCACAGTTGTGCTATGCACCGATATATTCGATGAATTCATGGCTCAGAACCGTCTGTACCCCACGGCTCTGAGCAACATATCCGACGACGAGATTCTGGCATACTTTCTGGCCGCACGTCTGCCGGAGTCGCTGATCGAGGACTTTTTCGCTCTGTTCGAGGTTATCGACCGTCCGTTGGCGGTGCGCTCCTCGAGCCTGCTCGAAGACTCGCATTACCAGCCCTTCGCAGGCATATACTCCACCTACATGGTGCCGTGCCACCCGGACCCCTACGAGCGCATGCGCATGCTCGGCGAGGCTATCAAAGGCGTGTACGCTTCGGTATTCTATCAGGCCTCGAAGGCATATATGTCGGCCACCAGCAATGTAATCGACCAGGAAAAAATGGCCGTGATAATACAGGAAGTGGTAGGTCACAGCCATGGCGACTATTACTTTCCGTCGCTCTCCGGCGTGGGCCGCTCGCTCAACTACTATCCGCTGGGCGACGAGGTAGCCGAGGACGGAGTGGCCGAGATTGCGGTAGGTCTTGGCAAATACATAGTCGACGGTGGCGTGAGCTTGCGCTTTTCGCCTCTGCACCCCGACAAGGTGCTGCAGACCTCGACCATCGACCTGGCCCTGCGCGATACACAGCGCGAACTCTATGCGCTGCCAATCAAGGATCAGGGCCGCACGTTCTCGGCCGACGACTCGTTCAACCTTGTGAAACTGCCAGTGCAGCAGTTTGCCGACACCGGCGTGCTGCGCTATATGGTATCGACTTACGACGCCAACGACCGCATGATATACGACTACGAGCATGGCCGCGGACGCAGGCTGGTGACCTTTGCCAATATACTGCGCGACCGTGTAGTGCCTCTGGCTCCGGCCATCGACTTTATGCTCAAGCAGGGGCAGAGCGCCATGCAGCGCCCCATAGAAATTGAATTCGCCTGCAATATCACCCGCAATGCCGCCGACCCCACGAAATCGAAAGGCCATATATACTGGTTGCAAATCCGGCCTATTATCGACCGCAAGGAACTGGTCGACGACGCCGCCCTCGATGTGCCGCCCTCGCGGCTGCTGCTGCGCAGCAACACTGCCCTGGGGCATGGCCGCATCGACAATCTGTGTACAGTGGTGTATGTACGCACCGATACCTTCGACTCCGCAAACAACCGCGCCGTTGTGGCCGAACTCAACGACCTCAACCGCCGCTTCGCCGAACTTAACGAAAACTACATACTCATAGGTCCCGGCCGCTGGGGCTCGAGTGACGAAGCTCTGGGCATACCGGTACACTGGCCCGATATATCGCAGGCACGGCTTATTGTAGAGGCATCGCTGCCCGACTACCGTATAGAGCCGAGTCAGGGCACGCACTTCTTCCATAATCTCACCTCGTTCGGGGTGGGGTACTTTACCGTCGACCCTGCCAGCAACTCCGGCTTCTACGACAGCGGATACCTCGATTCGCAACCTGCCGAGTACGAGAGCCGCTTCCTGCGGGTGGTGCGTTTTGCCCGGCCTCTGGAGGTCGCTATCAACGGCAGGCGCGGAGTAGGTGTGGTGATAAAGCCGGATACCGATGCAACAGTGTAGAACTACTGAATAATAACGTTTGAACTACAGAATATTAATGTCATTTTTTTCCAAACTTAAACATGCGCTCGGCTTCGGCGACGACCTTGCCGACGAACTGATGAGCGACACCAATGAGGAAGTTGCACAGTCGCAGGCCGCCGGCGGCGACGATGCTGCGTCGGATACCGTAGAGGCTACTGCCGGCGAAGACGACGACAGTGGATTCAGCCCGCAGGTACGCAGTCGCATTTTCGACCATGTTGTGGCCGTGTTCAACGGGGCCATGCCCGATTTTATCCGCAATTCGGTTGACACCAACGCTCAGAGCGAGTATATATACAATACCCTCGACGAGTCGATTAAACACTACTTCGACACCTTCGAGGTATCGTTGCGTCAGCGTATGGAGCGCGCGCAGCAGCAGCACAACCGAGAGCTTTCTGCCGAAATCGAGCGCCTGCGCAGCGAGTCGAAGAAAATCGATGACGACCGCAGCGCCATTAAGGAACGCCAGCTGAGCGCCGACCGTCAGAAGCGCGCTCTCACCGACCGTGTGCATGAGCTCGAACAGCAGCTGGCGGCACTCGACGCCGAACGCGAACAGCTCCAGCTCGAAAACAAATCGATGCTCAACAAACTGAAAGTGGCGCAGATTCAAGGCTCCGACGAGCAGCTGCAGCTAAAATGCCACGAACTTGAACAGAAAGCCGTCGAGCTCACCGCTCAGAACGATAATCTTACAAAGGATAACGCTCGCCTGCACGAAGCAATGGACAAGCAGGCAGATATGCACGCAATAAGCGAAGCCATGATGGGCGACCTGCGCCAGTCGGCGGCCAAAGCCCGCGAGGAACTCAACAACCGCAATGCCGAGTATGATGCCACGGTGAAAGAACTCGAACAGACCCGCGGACGCCTGGCGGAAGCCGAATTGCTTGTAACCGAAGCCGGCGCCGTGAATGAACAGCTGGCAGTGCTGGTGGCTGAACTCGACAAACGCGACTCCCGAATAAACAAGCTGAAGAAAGACCGGGCAGAACTGCGCCGCCAGCTTGATGCCGCACGTGCCGAGTCCGATGCCGCAAAGGCTGTGCAGCCGACTACGGCTTACGGCAATGATACCGCTGCTCCGGAAGCTGTTCCGGAGGCAGGCCCGGATGATTCCAAACCTGCGCCCGCTACCGACGCAGCTCCGGTATTGCCCAAACCGGGGCCGAAAATGCCGCGTATCACCGACGAAGCTCTCGATGAAATGGAAGAGCAGTTCAACAACGAAACCTGGACTACCGACTCGCATGAGAGCGCCCGTCCGACCCCCGACAAGGAAACACCACGTCAGAGTCGTCGCAAGCATACTCCGGCCGACGATGTACAACTGTCGCTTTTCTGAAAATCATTGTTCACCTTAAATATATGACCAAAATCCGCTTTACGGCCTTAGCAGCCGTTTTATCCATGGCCTCTGTGGCCTTTGCGGCTACTCCGGCCGACGAAATCGCTCCCTATGTGTACCCCCGCAACACACCTGCCAAAGCCCGGCCCATAGGGCAGATGATTGATGCCGATACCTATCTGACATTGTCGGACAACGGCAAGGCAATCGAACAGCGCGATGTAAAATCGGGCAAGGTCACCGGTACTTTGGTTGACCTTGCGACTACCCGCGAAAACACCATCGAGAACATCGAAGGCTTTGAACTCAGTCCCGACGGCTCGAAAGTGCTGCTGTGGCGCGATGTACAGCCCATATACCGCCACTCCTACACCGCCAGCTATTATGTGTACGAGGTGCGTTCGAGGCTGTTGCGCCCCCTGTCTGACAACTTCCCGCGCCAGCGCATGGCCAAGTTTGCGCCAAATTCGCGAATGGTGGCTTTTGTAGGTGGCGACAACAATATTTATCTTAAAAAACTCGATTATAACACAGAGGTGGCCGTAACTGCCGACGGCGAGATAAACTCTGTTATAAACGGTGTGCCCGACTGGACTTACGAGGAAGAGTTCACCACCGACTGCTCCATGATATTCTCGCCCGACAGCGAAACCTTCTGCTTCCTGCGTTACAACGAGCAGCAGGTGCCGCTGTACTCGCTGCCTGTATACGAGGGAACCTGTGACCCACATAAGGAATATGCCCTCTATCCGGGCGAGTACCGCTACAAGTACCCCGTGGCCGGACAGCCGAACTCGCAGGTGACGCTCCACAGCTACGACATTGACGAACGCAAACTGAGCGAACTTACTCTGCCGGGCACTTTCGAATATATTCCCCGCATATTCTATACCCCCGAAGGCAAGGTGCTGGCAGTGACTCTGAACCGCGACCAGAACCGCATGGAAATATACAGCGTGAATCCGGCCTCGAAGGTAGCCAAGAGTGTGTTTGTCGATGAATCAAAGGCATGGATTTCGCCGGAAACCTACGAAGACCTGCAGATTTGCGCCGACGGCTTTATTGTGAATTCGTCGCGCAGCGGTTTCGCATCGCTTTACAAATACAGCTACTCGGGCGCACTGCTGCGCACTGTGTGCGAGCAGCAGGCTGATGTAACCGCATGCTACGGGCAGGATGCAGCCGGAAATATCTACTATCAGATTGCCGCGCCAACACCCATCGACCGCACAGTATGCCGCCTCGACATCAAGGGCAAGACCACCACAGTGGGCGAGAACGATGGCTGGAACGTGGCCTCGTTCTCAAGCGACATGAGCTACGTGATGGTTAACCACAGCAACGCTGCCACTGTGCCTGTGTACACCCTCTATAAAGGCAACGGCAGCAAGGTGCGTGTGATTGAGGACAACGCCGCGTATGCGGCACGAGTAGCCGACCTGCCCAAGTGTGAGTTTATAACCGTGCCCTCCGACGGCAACAGCCTCAACGCTTATATAATCAAACCCGCCGGCTTCGACCCGTCGAAAAAATATCCTGTTGTGATGCATCAGTACAGCGGCCCCGGCTCGCAGAGCGTATGCAACCGCTGGCAGCTCGACTGGCAGCAGTACTTTGCCATGCAGGGCTTTGTGGTAGTGTGTGTCGACGGTCGCGGTACCGGAGGCCGCGGTACGTCGTTCCGCGATGCCGTATACCGCAATCTTGGCCACTATGAAACAATCGACCAGATAAATGCCGCCCGCTATGTTGCGGCCATGCCCGGCATCGACGGCAAGCGCATAGGCATCTGCGGCTGGAGCTACGGCGGCTACGAGGCGCTGATGTGCGCCACCATCAAGGGCTCGCCTTTTGCGGCTGCCTGCTCCGTGGCCCCTGTTACCGACTGGCATTATTACGACACCGTATATGCTGAACGCTACATGCTCACACCACAGCAGAACTTCGAGGGTTATGAACAGTCGTCGCCGCTTAACCGTGCCGCCAACCTGGCTTGTCCGCTGATGCTGATGTACGGAACTTCCGATGACAACGTACATCCGGCCAACAGCCTGCAGTTCGCCTCGGCACTCCAGAGCGCAGGCCTGCTTTTCGACATGATGGTGTTCCCCAACATGAACCACAGCATCAACGGCTGCAATGCCCGTGCGGTAGTCTACGCCAATATGCTGCGTTTCTTCAAGCGCGAACTTATGTAATTGTTGCAAAACTATGAGCCGCAGCGCGGCATCAGTATCCGGATGGTGTTGCTGAACCTCAGTTCTGCAACACCATCCTATTATATACAATAGTTTTTCCACGCATAGCCGTATTGACAAAAAATAAAAAGGAACTCATCCCTGAGTTCCTTTTTATTGGTTTCCAATAGGTACAATTTCTAAGGTAAAAAAGATTGTTTTAGGTTTGCGCTACAAAGTTCACGTTTTTTTTTGTGCTTGCCAAATAAAAATATATGTTCTTTGGCATGGTTTTTTAACCGGTTTTTCGCCGGCATTATTTTTATTTTAGATAATAAGCTATCAATCAATATTATATCATGAAAATCTCCAAAGAGATGTTAAGAGAACTTTAATGTCAATAAATGTTAAATTAAAGGTTTTAACCCTCGAACTCTGACAAAATGATGTTTTTGCCATCGAAAACGGCGTATGTACTGCGGTGAATCCACTCGCCTAAAATAATCAGGCGGCAGCCTGTCGACAGGCGATAGTCGACAGGCACATGGTGATGTCCCATGACGATATATTGCAATTCCCTGTGCTCGCGGCTGTACTGTTCGGCCCATTGCAGCACACGCTCGCGCATGGGGCCACAGAACTCGGCTGCCTTGTCGGAACGGTAATCGCGGTTGTGACAGCTCCATCCAAATCCAAGCGGAACAGTCCAGCGCGGATGTACGGCTGCAAATAGCAGCTGGCAGAAGCGGTTGCGGAAGGCATGCTGTATGAGCTTGAATCCTGCCGGCTCGTTGCCAAGGCGGTCGCCGTGGGCAAGGTAAAATCGGCTGCCCAGCAGCGATGCAGACAGCGAGTCGTCGATAACCGTTATGCCCAGCTCGTCGCGCAGGTAGTCGAACAGCCATATATCGTGGTTGCCGGTGAACCATGTTATTTTCACACCCGAGTCGGCCAGGCGGGCCAGAGCGCCGAAGAAGCGCACAAAGCCTCGCGGTACTACGTTGCGGTACTCATACCAGTAGTCGAGAATGTCGCCCAGCAGATACAGCTGTGTGGCATCGTCAGCGATTTGCTCCAGAAAGCGCACAACACGGGTTTCCGACTCGCGCCGGGGCAGGTATGAGGCACCCAGATGCATGTCGCTGATAAAATATATCATAGGAAGCCCAGTTCGAGTTTGGCTTCCTCGCTCATCATGTCCTGAGTCCATTCGGGCTCGAACACAATGTTGATGTTCACCGATGTTATGCCGTCGACAGACTCCAGCTTCAGGCGGGCATCCTCGAGAATAAAGTCGGCAGCCGGGCAATTGGGGGCTGTGAGGGTCATGTCGATATTGAGGGCGCCGTCGTCGGCTATATCAATTTTATATATAAGACCGAGGCTGTATATGTCGACAGGAATCTCGGGGTCGAAAACGGTGCGGAGCATTTCCACCACCTTCTCTTCAAGTTGTAATTTACGTTCAGGGGTCATGTTCAGTTGTCTTTAACCGGGCACTAAATTTATGCAAAGTTAAGAAAAAGTGGCGGATAGTTTGGTGAAAGCAAAAAGAAATTTTAACTTTGCAATTAAATTCACTCAAAATCACAGATTATGAAATCAATCAAACGCTTTTTTGTGGCTCTGGCTGCAATAGTGGCTGTAGGTGCAACTGCCTCGGCACAGTTCGCATGGGGTCCCCGAGTTGGTATGGAAGTCAACAAACTCCACTTCAATAATAACATCGGAAATGATCTTAAGAACAGCGACAACCGTGCCGGCATTACCGCCGGTCTGCAGGTTGAGTTCACCGTGCCGGTGATAAACCTCGGTTTCGATGCGTCGGTTATGTACGTACACCGCTCGAAAGTTGACGCTCCTGTTGTCGACCTGGGCAATACATCGATGGACGCCGCCGGCACCACCAAGAAAATAGGAGGCGACTATATCGAAGTACCTGTTAACTTCAAGTACAAGCTCGGTCTGCCGGTTATCGGCAAGATATTCACTCCCTATGTGTTCACAGGCCCCAGTTTCGCATTCCTGACCTCGAAGCAGGCCATCAGCGAAGCTATCCAGAACAAGAAAGTGGACATTGCCTGGAACTTCGGTCTTGGCATACAGCTTATCCAGCACCTGCAGATTGGTGCCAGCTACGGCTTGGGTCTGACAAAGACTGTTGAGAAAGTAAGCGGCTGGACCGGCACCGACCCCATTGACGGCAAAAACAACTATTGGACAGTAACAGCAGCCTGGCTGTTCTAAATCAGTATAATATAAAGAACAGAAACGGCATCCGCTTGGGATGCCGTTTCTGTTTTTTGTGCCATATTGCATATGTCACGGTAAATGGCGCTGTGCAGCGGATATCGTCGGCCGAAGCGGTGAATTTTAGCTCGTAACGGCCCTCGTTGGTAACCCGCCCGTCGTCCTCGACGGGCGTAGCGCCCGCATGGCACCTTTTGCTTGTACTCCCCCGTCGAGGACGACGGGGGAGTACAAGCACCAATGAAAAAACGCCTTTGATGCTTGTTGCCTAAAAGCGGCGCAGAGCATGGTAGAGATTGTGCATAGCAGGCTTTTTCATAACAGATATTCGAACGCATTATCAGGAGTAATAACCTTGAACAATGCGTCCGGATAAGAAGATGTAAAATTTAGTGGCGCTTTGGTGTTTGCTTTGGCGATATTCCATTTTATCTCTATGGCAGAAAGTTGCCCGTCGGTTTCTTCAATAAGGTCAATCTCTTTTTGTTGAGTAGTACGCCAAAACCAAATATTGGTGAATGCACGCTGATATGATATTTGTTTCAGCCGTTCGGTAATTACGAAATTCTCCCATAACGCACCAACGTCGCTGCGAAGTTCCATCGGCCTGAAATCTCCGATAACAGCATTACGTATGCCCAGGTCGTAAAAATATATTTTTTTGCTGTTTTTAAGTTCGTTCCTTAAATTGCGCGAGAAACTGCCAAGACGGAATACTATGTAGCATTTCTCAAGTATATCTATATAGCGTTCAACTGTTTTTGAATCTATTCCAATTAGTTGTCCTATTTCGCGGTAAGAAATCTGGTCGCCAATCTGCCGTGCCAATGCCTGAAGAAGAGCAACAAGTTTGTCTGGCTTTGATATCCCGTCAAGTTGCATCACATCTTTATACAGGTAACTTGATGATAGTTCATGTAATATTTCGCGCTCATCACCGGGGTAGGTTACAACTTCAGGATAGTAACCGTATACCATTCGGTGAGGAATCAGCCGCTGTTCGGTCAGGAGGTCGGTATGTTCTACCATTTCCTTGAATGTCAGGGGATACATCCGGAATTCGCGCTTGCGTCCTGTCAGAGATTCATTTACTTTTGCTGCAAGCTCGAAACTTGAACTACCGGTAGCTATTACTTGTATTTCAGGTATTTGATCTGTTATGAGCTTAAGCCGCAATCCGATATCGGTAATACGTTGAGCTTCGTCGATTATCAGCGTTTTTTTCTTGCCAAGAAAAAGTCTTAGTCTATCGGAATTCATATTGGCAAATATAGCCTGAACGTCGATGTCATCACCGTTTAGCCACATAACATCTGTTTTATCATCAAAAAGGTTATGTAATAGAGTGGACTTACCGGTTTGCCTTGCGCCCATTATTATTATTGCCTTTCGCAGGCCTATAAGTCTGTTGATTTGAGGTTTAAGTTGTCGTTCAATCATATATGGAATATTTGATTCCGCAAATATACTGATTTTTACGGGATTTATTCCGCAAAAATATAGAAAAATGCGGAATCAATTCCGCATTTATTCAAAAAAACTCCTTGAATGCAGAGGAGTTCTATCTGGTTTGTACCCGCCCGTCGTCCTCGACGGGCGGGGCGCCCGCATGGCACCTTTTGCCGCCGCTCTCCCGTCGAGGACGACGGGGGAGTACAAGCACCACTGAAAAAACGCTTTGGCAGTTTGTTGCCTAAAAGCGGCTCAGAGCGTGGTAGAGGTCGTGCAGAGGCAGACCCATTACGTTGTAATAGCAGCCGTGGATGCCGCTGATGCCTATTGCGCCTATCCACTCCTGTATGCCGTAAGCTCCGGCTTTGTCAAATGGGCGGCAATTGGCTATGTATGAGTCTATCTCTTCGTCGCTCAGACGGTCGAAGCGGACATTGGTTGTGGTGGCGAAACTAGTCTGGTGGTTTATGTCGGTGAGGGTGACACCGGTAACTACACGGTGGGCGTCATCGCTCAGCAGGTGCAGAATGCGGCGGGCATCGGCCTCGTCGTGCGGTTTGCCAAGAATGTCGGCGCCATGTATCACCACGGTATCGGCTGTGATTAGGATTTCATCGGCCTTGAGGTCGGCTCTATATGCGTCGGCTTTTAGTCTGGAGAGGTAAACTGGTACATCGTCGGCGGGTGTGTCGGCGGGGTAGGTTTCGTCCACATTCTTTACTACGGCTACTGTGAAGTCATCGACAAGCATGCCTAACAATTCGCGTCGGCGTGGCGAGTTGCTGCCGAGTATAAGCTTTCGGTCGGTGGAACGGATTACCATGAATACACCTCCTTGTCGCTTAGCCATAGGTCCCGGGCGCGCATAATCTGTTCAAGCAGTTCACGGGCCACTCCGTAGCCGCCTGCGGCAACTGTGATATATTGTGCTATGCTTTTTACTTCGCTTGCTGCATCGGCGGGTGCTACCGACAGGCCGGCGATGCGCATGGCCGGTATGTCGGGTATGTCGTCGCCCACATATGCCACCTGTGCGGCTTCGAGCCCGTTTTTATCCATCCATTCGCGCAGGCAGGTTTCTTTGTCGGGGATGCCAAGGAATACATCGTGGAATCCCAGACCGTGGTAGCGGCGTTCAACGGCTTCGGTTTTTGCTCCGGAGATTATTGCCAGCAGGAGTCCTTTCTTTACGGCCAGCTGCAGAGCATAGCCGTCTTTGATGTTTGCCATTCGCATGGGCACGCCGTTGGCATCCATGGGTACGGTCGAGGGCGACAGTACGCCGTCGATGTCGAATACCACGGCTTTGATAAGGTTGAGGTTGTATGATGT
>CAJUHX010000038.1 GCA_910586455.1 uncultured Muribaculaceae bacterium
TGACCTTGCTCACCTGCCTCAAGCGGCTTGTGGATGGTGAGCGTTATACGTCCCGGGCGCATGAGCAGGGCGTTAGGAGGCAGAACGTCGTATGCGCCGTCGACAGTTACCGGCACAACCGGCAGACCGAACTCCATGGCCAGCATGTAGGCGCCGCGTCGGAAGCCGTGAATGTGGCCGTCTTTGGTGCGTGAGCCTTCGGGGAACACCACTACCGACATGCCGCCGCTGAGGCGTTTCTCAGCGGTTTCCATGGTCTGCCGTACAGCCGCAGGCGAGTGTTTGTCGACGTAAATATGGCCGGCGACGCGGCAGGCATAGCCCACGAGAGGAATCCGTTCGAGCGATTTTTTCATCATCCAGCGGAACTGGTGGTTAAGGAATCCATATATTGAAAATATATCGTATGCGCTCTGGTGGTTTGCTACAAATACATAGCTGCGCCCTATTTTAATGTTCTCACGCCCGCGTACGCTTACTCGAACGAATGCCAGCCAACACCAGCACTTGGCCCAGTAGTGGGCCGGGTAATAGCCGAACCAACGGCCACCGCCAAGCGCGCAGCCTGTTATTGTTATCAATGCGGCCAAAATTGTAAGTACCAGCAGAATAGGCAGCATTATGAATATCTGATATATCCGATAGAAGAACATAATATTAAACAAGCTATAAAATTCTTTGCTACAAAGGTATTAAACTTCCATTAACTCCGCAATATAGCGCAACACTTTTTAACTGTAAATATTGCGGGCAGATAATGCCAATCGAAAAAGTTAGAAAATATGTTGTAAAACATGTTTTATTGTAATCGATTGATATGCAATATGGTATGAATGATACAAAACTCATATGTCTGCGCTTTTACATTTTTTATCAGTGAATAATTTGACTGTCGTTCAAAAAAATCGTAACTTTACAGAAAAGCAGCAATGCCTGTAAACGAAATTAACAATCTCTTCAAATGGAATCTACCCTCGTAATCCTCAAACCTTCGACCATACAGCGTGCCCTTGTAGGACAGGTTATCGATCGTTTCCAGAAAAAAGGCCTTATAATCGCCGGTATCAAAATGATGCGACTCTCCGAAGCGCTTCTTCGCGAGCACTATGCCCACCTGGTTGACCGTCCGTTCTTCCCTTTGCTTGTCGAAAGTATGAGTATTACCCCTGTGATAGTGATGAGTATCAAGGGCCGCGACGCGGTAGAGGTGGTTCGAGCCATGACCGGCGCCACAAATGGCCGTAAGGCCCTGCCCGGCACTATCCGAGGTGATTTCAGTATGAGTGGACAGGAGAATATAATACATGCCAGCGACTCGCTTGAATCGGCAGAAATAGAAACCAGGCGATTCTTCAAGCCCGACGAACTTTTCGACTATACTCCCTCGCTGATGCGCAGCATGTATGCTCCGGACGAAATCTGATTTCTGATCTGTAACGAGTCTTTTTTTTAGCTAAAATATATTTGCCAACCTGAATCGAAAATAAACCAGCGCCTCAGAGCGAAGCAAACCAATAATGAACTTCTCAAAATCTATAAGAGCACTATCTGCAATAGCACTTTTAATGTTGGGCGGCACGCTGTCGGTCAGCGCCCAAACCATACACCGCTTGCCCGGTCAGCACCAGGAGCAGCATGGCGACCTCCTTGCTAACCAGGGTCACAGCAATATTCATGTAGACAACACCTCGAAATACCTCGAATCGCTATTCGAAGAGGAAGAAGAACCCGAAGGCGATATCTACACCGAAGGCTGGGGTAGCAATATGGTAAACTGTTATGGCGGCATGGATGTACCGCAGACTGCAGTAATTAATGTAAAGAACTTCTGTATGCCTCATCCGGGTTATGTAACCTCGCCATACGGCTATCGCAAACGCTTCCGTCGCATGCATAAAGGTATTGACTTGAAAGTGCAGATTGGTGATACCATACGCGCTGCTTTCGACGGACGTGTGCGTATAACCAAGTACGAACGCAGAGGCTACGGCTACTATGTGGTTCTGCGACATACAAACGACCTCGAAACCGTGTACGGCCATCTGTCGCGATTCCTTGTGGAGCCCGATCAGTATGTAAAAGCCGGCGACCCGATTGCGCTCGGCGGAAATACCGGTCGCTCAACCGGCTCGCACCTGCATTTCGAAACCCGCTATATGGGTTATGCCATTAATCCGTCGGCTATTTTCGACTTTGCCAACCAGACCGTGCATACCGATACATATACTTTCGACAAGAACACCTATCAGGAAGCACGTAATTTCTCAAACGATGCCAATGCGAAGTATGCAGAGAAATACCGTCGTGAAAATCCTGCCAGACCAATGGTCGCCTCTTCATCTTCGAAAAGCTCGGGCAGCAGTATTTGCAAGGTGCGCAAAGGCGACTCGCTCAGCAAAATCGCAGCCCGCAATGGTACTACAGTAGCCAAACTGTGTCGTCTAAACGGCCTTACCACCAAGTCGAAGCTCAAAATCGGCCAGGTAATAAAACTCAAATAACATCAATGTCCATCCTTTATAACGGGCGGTGCCGCAACAGTGGTGCCGCCTATTTTTTTGCGTCGACGAATTGTGGAGGCATTTGGAGCGGGAGCGGATTTGCAGTATGAGGCAAAATAATGTTTGTTAATTAACCGATATTTGGTGAAAAATTCGTAAATTTGCACTCGAAATTTCAAATCAACCAAATATTACAATGCCAATTAAGCTAAACAAAGGCTTGAATCTTCAGATAGCGGGTGCCTCGCAGGCAAAACTCGGCGGCTCGGTCGCTGTGGGTTGTTGTGCTCTGGTGCCCGATGACTTTTCCGGGTTTCAGGCTCGGCCGGCTGTAAAAGAAGGTGACCACCTGGCAGTTGGCGATGCAGTGGCATACGATAAACTGCATCCCGAACTCAAGCTGGTTTCGCCTGTTGCCGGAACTCTGAAATCAATCGTGCGTGGTGAACGCCGTAAAATTCTGCGTTTTGAAATTGAGGCTGACGGCAGCGACAATGTCAAGACAGCCACTGTGCCTCAGAATCCCGATTGTGCCAAAGCGATATCCCTGCTGGCCGAGTCGGGTCTGCTTGCATTTGTACGAACCAGACCTTATGATATCGTGCCGGACCCGACAGTTGTACCACGCGACATCTTTGTGAGCTGTATCGACAGCGCCCCTCTGGCAGTGAGTGCGGTAGCGCTTACAGCCGGTGAAGCGTCCGACAGTATAAAGAAGGGTGTGAAACTGCTCAAGGCAGCTACAGCAGGCAAGGTTTATCTCTGCGTAGGAAAGGATTGGCCATACGGCAAAATCGAAGGTGCCGAACTGGTAGAGTTCGAAGGCAAGCACCCGGTGGGCAATCCCAGTGTGCAGATTGAGGCCGTGGCTCCTGTCAACAAGGGCGATCTCGTGTGGACTCTCAGCTTCGATACCTTGTGCAGAGTAGGGCACTTTGACGCTACAGGCAAATTCGACCCTTCGACCCTTGTGGCGGTAGTAGGCCCTGAGATTAAACAGCCCAAGGTGCTTAAAACAATAATAGGTGCCCCCATAGAACCGCTGCTCAATGGAAATCTGCTGCCGGACGACCATCACATACGCATAATCAGCGGAAATGTGCTGACTGGCGAAAAAGTAGGTCTTGACGGCTATCTGCACTTCCCGTACCGTCAGATAAGTGTAATAGCCGAAGGCGACGATAAGGACGAATTATTGGGCTGGGCATCGCTCTCCCCCTCGAAAATGAGCAACAGCAGCAGCTTCCCGGGCCGCTTCCTGAAAAAACTCTTCCGCCCCGACGCCCGTATACAAGGTGGCCGCAGAGCCATGATTATGAGCGGACAGTACGACAAGACCATTCCTATGGACATCATGCCCGAATTCCTTATCAAGGCCATACTGAGCCGTGATATCGAAGGAATGGAAAAACTCGGCATCTACGAAGTCGCACCCGAAGACTTCGCTCTGGCCGAATATGTCGACACATCGAAACTGCCCCTGCAGAAAATAGTGCGCGAGGGCCTTGATTATCTCAGAAAAGAACTTCAATAGCAATGAGCAAGCTCCGACAATATCTCGACAAGGTTCGGCCGCACTTCGAAGAGGGAGGCAAACTCCACGCCTTCCACTCGGTGTTCGACGGCTTTGATACCTTTCTGTACACTCCGCGCACCACTTCGGGCGCCGGCGAGGTACACATACACGACAGCATCGACTCCAAGCGCACCATGATTATAGTGGTGCTGGCGCTGATGCCGTGCTTCTTCTTCGGCATGTACAATACCGGTTACCAGCATTGGCTGGCATGCGGTGAAAGTATATTCCCGTTCTGGCAACTGCTGTTCTACGGCTTCCTGACAATACTGCCCAGAGTTGTGGTTACCTATCTTGTAGGCCTGGGTATTGAATTCGTTGTGGCCCAGTGGCGTAAAGAAGAAATCCAGGAGGGCTTCCTCGTCACGGGTATACTGATACCGATGATATGTCCTGTTGAAACGCCGCTGTGGATGCTGGCCGTAGCTACCGCATTCTCGGTTATATTCGTAAAGGAAGTATTCGGCGGTACAGGCTACAATATCTTCAATGTAGCGCTTGTGGCTCGTGCGTTCCTGTTCTTCGCCTATCCGGCTCATATGTCGGGCGACAAAGTGTTCGTGGCCACCGGCAGCATGTTTGGCTTTGGCCCTGTGGCACCCGACAGTTTCAGCTGCGCCACACCTCTGGGCCAGATTGCCACCACTACCGGCAACAGCCTTCAGTTGACCGGCATCGACGGCAGCATTCTCAGCAGCTGGGATGCCTTCCTGGGGCTGATACCCGGTTCGTTCGGCGAAACATCAGTAATATGTATACTTATCGGCGCTGCCGTGTTGCTGTTCAGCGGCATAGGTTCATGGCGCATAATGCTTTCGGCTGTGGCCGGAGCACTGCTTATGGGCTGGATAGCCAACAGCTGCGCTACAGCCACATATCCGGCTTCATATCTTTCGCCTCTCGACCAGCTGCTGTACGGCGGCTTTGCATTCGCAGTGGTATTTATGGCCACCGACCCTGTTACCGCCTCTCGTACCAATGCCGGCAAGCTCGTTTACGGCTTTCTGATAGGTGTGGTAGCGGTGCTTATCCGCACCTACAACAACGGATATCCCGAGGGCGCTATGCTGGCAGTACTGATTATGAACGCTTTTGCTCCGCTGATTGACTATTGTGTGGTACAGCGCAACATCAGCCGACGACTCAAACGTGCAACCGCTAAAAACTGAGTAAGATGAACAAGCAAAGCAATTCATACACCATTATATATATTATAGTGCTGGTGGTTGTTGTTGGCGCAGCTCTGGCGTTCACAGCCATGGGGCTGAAAGACCGTCAGCAGCAGAACGCTGATGCCGACCGCATGCGCCAGATTCTGGCCGCAGTACACATTACACCGGCTCCGGCCGATGTGGTGGCCGACTTTGGCAAATACATCACATCGCAGGCTGTAGTGAACAGCCGTGGCGAAACTGTAGGCGACGACGCATTTGCTGTAAGTGTGGCCGCCCAGGTAAAACTGCCCGCCGACGAGCGTCAGCTGCCGGTGTTTATCTGCACACTGCCCGACGGCAGCCTCAAATACATTCTGCCCATGTACGGCGCAGGCCTTTGGGGGCCTATATGGGGCTATGTAGCCCTTGATTCCGACGCGACTACCATCTACGGAGCATATTTTGCCCATCAAGGCGAAACCCCCGGCCTGGGCGCTGAAATAGAGAAACCCGCTTTCAGCGACCAGTTCGACGGCAAGACCATATGGAAAGATGGCAATTTCATGCCGGTGGCAGTGGTAAAAAAAGGACAGCCTTCGCCCTCCGGAGAAGACTATGTCGACGGCATCTCGGGAGGCACCATCACCTCCAAAGGTGTCAGCGCCATGCTCAGCGACTGCCTGAAACCCTACGAACCATATTTGCTCACTCTCAGATTAAAATAAGCCATGGCCGATAAAGTAAGCAACAAAAGCATATTTCTGAATCCACTGAGCAAGGACAACCCCGTAATCGTGCAGATTCTGGGTATCTGCTCCGTGCTGGCCGTTACGGCCAAACTCGAGCCGGCCATAGTGATGGGCCTTTCGGTTATCGCCGTGCTGGCATTCTCCAACGTAATCATATCGCTTATACGCAACACCATACCCACCAATATCCGCATTATAGTGCAGCTGGTGGTGGTGGCCGGTCTGGTGGTTATCGTAAGCCAGCTGCTGCAGGCCTACGCATACGACGTAAGCAAGCAGCTGTCGGTGTTCATAGGCCTTATCATTACCAACTGTATCCTCATGGGACGCCTTGAGGCATTTGCCATGGGCAACAAACCCTGGCCCTCGTTTCTCGACGGTGTAGGCAACGGTGCCGGCTATGCCGTAATTCTGGTGATTGTAGGCTTCTTCCGCGAGCTTCTCGGCAGCGGCACTCTGCTTGGCTATCAGGTAGTGCCCCAGTGGTGCTACGACCACGGCTATGTAAACAACGGCCTTATGATTCTGCCTCCAATGGCCCTGATTGTGGTGGCATGTATAATATGGGTACACCGCAGCATAAACAAAGACATTGAATAAACCAACATCACTGTAGCAAACTGAAGAAATGGAAAACCTGAATATATTCATACGGTCGATATTTGTCGACAATATGATTTTCGCATACTTCCTGGGCATGTGTTCGTTTCTTGCCGTGAGCAAGAATGTGAAGACAGCCTTCGGCCTTGGCATAGCGGTGATGTTTATGCTTGTAATCACGCTGCCTATCAACTATCTGCTTGAAACCTACGTGCTGCGTCCGGGCGCGCTGGCGTGGCTCGGACCGGAATACGCCGAAGTCGACCTCAGCTTCCTGTCGCTGATACTCTTTATCGCCGTAATTGCGTCGATGACACAGGTGGTGGAGATGGCAGTGGAAAAATTCAGCCCCTCGCTGTATGCCTCGCTTGGTATATTCCTGCCGCTTATAGCCGTGAACTGCGCCATCCTTGGTGGCTCGCTGTTTATGCAGCAGCGCGACTTCCCCGGCGTGTGGACTGCAGTATGTGCAGGCGGCGGCTGGGGTATAGGCTGGCTGCTGGCCATTACCGCCATCGCTGCCATACGCGAGCGTCTGGCCCAGTACTCCAACATACCCAAGCCGTTACAGGGCGTGGGCATCACATTTATTATCACCGCCCTTATGGGTATAGCTTTTATGAGCTTCCTCGGCATTAAGTTATGATTACTACAATGTTTGCATATATTCCGCTTGCCATGGGCGCCACCGGTCTGACGGTGTTCTGTGGCGTGGGCTTCTTTCTGCTCATCACCTTGCTGTTGGTGGCCGTGCTGCTGATAGCCAAAAAATATCTGGTCAAGACAGGCAAAGTCGTGATTACAATGAACGGCGATGTCAAGGTTGAAGCCACGTCCGGCAAATCGCTTCTGGGCACCATGGCCGACAATAACGTGTTCTTGTCGTCGGCGTGTGGCGGCAAAGGCAGCTGCGGACAGTGCCGTCTGCAGGTGGATAACGGCGGAGGCGAGATTCTGCCCACCGAAACCGTACACTTCACCCGCCGTCAGATAAAAGACGGCTGGCGTCTGGCTTGTCAGGTAAAGGTAAAACAGGACATGGACATACGCGTTAGCGATGCCATACTCTCTGTAAAAGAATGGGAGTGCGAGGTTATCAGCAATCGCAATGTGGCCACATTCATCAAGGAATTCATCGTGGCCCTGCCTCCGGGCGAACACATGGACTTCATGCCCGGCTCGTATGCCCAGATAAAAATACCCGAGTACTCGATGGACTACGACAAGGACATCGACAAGAGCCTCATCGGCGACGAATACCTGCCTGCATGGCAGAAATTCGGGCTTTTCGGCCTCAAGTGCCGCAACACCGAGCCTACAGTGCGTGCGTACTCCATGGCCAACTATCCTGACGAAGGCGACCGCATAATGCTTACAGTGCGAATAGCCACTCCGCCCTTCAAACCCAAACCCGAGGTTGGCTTCCAGGATGTAATGCCGGGTATAGCATCGAGCTATATCTTCACCCTCAAGCCCGGCGACAAGGTACTTATGAGCGGTCCTTATGGCGACTTCCACCCGATACTCGATTCCAAAAAGGAAATGATGTGGGTCGGCGGCGGCGCCGGTATGGCACCTCTGCGCGCGCAGATTATGTACATGACCAAGACTCTGCACACCACCGACCGTGTGATGAACTACTTCTATGGCGCCCGCGCACTCAACGAAGTGTTCTATCTCGACGATTTCCTGGCGCTCGAAAAAGAATTCCCGAACTTCAAGTTCCATCTGGCTCTCGATCGTCCGGACCCGGCAGCCGATGCCGCAGGAGTAAAATATACCCCCGGATTCGTACATCAGGTAATATTCAATACTTATCTCAAAGACCATCCGGCACCCGAAGACATCGAATACTACATGTGCGGACCCGGCCCGATGAGCGCGGCTGTGAACGGCATGCTCGACAGTCTGGGTGTCGACCCCGAGTCGATACACTACGATAATTTCGGAGGATAACACCATACTATACATAAAACACTGTGTCCGGAGCCACTTGTGAAAGCAGCTCCGGATTTTTTTCTATCCCGGATTGCAACCAAATGTGAAAAAGAATTTAAAAAAACGATATAGGAATATTTTTTTGCTGTATTGTTTGCAATAATTGCCGTTTATTATTAACTTTGTTGAATAAATAAAGCGAATTATTATAAGCCGCCTGAATTTTACCATAGGAACTTATTAATACCATACATATTACAACATGAAACCATACGTATTAGGAATTGACATAGGTGGTACTAACACCGTGTTCGGTCTGGTTGACGCCCGAGGTGTAGTTATAGCCAGTGCAAGCATCAAGACACAAAAACACGCAAAAATCGACGATTATATCGATGAATTATATCGTGAGGCAACACGCCTGATTGAAGCCAATGACGCACAGGGAAAAATCCACGGCATCGGTATCGGCGCTCCGAACGCAAACTATTTTACCGGCACAATCGAAGACGGCGTAAACCTGCCCTGGCCCACTCCGATACCTCTGGCTCAGCTTATGAGCGACAAATTCGGCATACCCGTGGCAATTACCAACGATGCCAACGCAGCAGCCATCGGCGAGATGACCTATGGTGCTGCACGCGGTCTGAAAGACTTTATAATGATTACTCTCGGCACCGGTGTGGGTTCGGGTATAGTAATCAACGGTCAGCTTGTATACGGCCACGATGGTTTCGCAGGCGAACTCGGCCACATGATTGTAAAACGCAACAACGGACGTCTGTGCGGCTGTGGCCGTACCGGCTGTCTGGAAGCTTACTGCTCGGCTACCGGTGTGGCACGCACTGCCCGTGAGTTCCTCGAAATCCGCACTGAATCCTCGCAGCTGCGCAACCTGCCCGTCGACCAGATAACTTCGAAAGACGTGTACGATGCCGCCATGCAGGGCGACAAACTCGCACAGGAAATATTTGAGTACACCGGCACTATCCTTGGCGAAGCCTTCGCCGACATGATGGTGTTCTCCTCACCCTCGGCATTCATACTCTTCGGTGGTCTGGCACGCAGCGGCGAGCTGCTGCTTAAGCCACTGCGCAACGCCATGGAGAAGAGCATGCTCAAGTGCTTCCAGGGCAAAGCCAAGGTGCTTCTGAGCGAACTCAAGGAAGCCGATGCAGCAATCCTCGGTGCCAGCGCCCTCGGCTGGGAAGCAAAACCGGCCTCTGCACCCTCTGCGCCCTCGGCCGTTCCCGCTACACCTCTTGCTCAGTAAACAAGTTCAAAATAATATTGAAGCCCGCCTGACAGAGCCGTCAGGCGGGCTTTTGATTTAAAATTGCATGGATAAATTGCTTGCCGACTATCATAATATTCGTTAATGGGCCTACAATCAAATGATTATGGGAGAGAATCGCGAAAATATGTTTTTAAACATATATGATTTTTACCAATTTATTTGTTTAAATGAAAAAGTAACTGTAATTTTATAGCGAAAAGAAAAGCATCCTCCCAGATGGGTGGCTGAAAGTCGCCTTTACTAAAATACAAGCAAGTTTAACTCTAAAAACTCATAGGTATGACTAAGACAATCACGTTCAACGAACTCCGTCGCCTCAAAGACTCACTGCCCGACGGATCCATGCATAAAATCGCAGACAAACTCAACACCACTGTTCAGACCGTGCGCAACTACTTCGGTGGAAGCAACTATGACTTCGGCAAGAACTGTGGTGTTCATATTGAACCGGGTCCCGACGGCGGTATTGTAGTACTCGACGACGCTACCATCTACGAAATGGCCCTTGAAATCCTGCAGGAGCAGGAAGCCTGAACAAGCTGAAATAAACAAAACGAAATTTGGTGCAGGGTGTTGAAAAAAAGTCATTTTCAACGCCCTGTACATTTTAACCCTATTGCACGATGCGTCTGATTACAGTAGCTATACATACTTACGACCATGCATGCCGGCTGCGCCGCAGGCTTGAGCGCGAAGGCATAGAGGTGGTGTTGCAGAACGTTAACCTCGAGTCGCCGGTGGTATCATCGGGTGTGCGTGTGCGTATCCATGAGCACAACCTGCCGCTGGCACTGCGCATAATCGAGAACCCCGATGTATTTCCGGAAGACGAAAGCCCGGGCAACAGCGATGTGCGTGAGATTCTGGTACCTATTGACTTCAGTGCGCATTCGTTCAATGCGGCCCGAGTGGCGGTAAGTCTGGCTGCTATCCACGGCAGTGACCTCCGCTTGCTGCATACTTATATCGGCCCCGTAGTGGCCGGTAAAATGCAGCTTACCGATTCGCTTACTTACGAACTGACCGATGCCGACGCGCGCCGCAAAATCGAGGAAGATGCCTCGGCACACATGCAGCGCTTTATAAAGGCGCTCAAAGACCTTATGCGCAGCGGTGAACTCGCTGCAGTGAAAATCAACACTGAAATCCGCGAAGGAGTGCCCGAAGATGCCATAATTCAGTATGTGCGCAGTAATCCTCCTCTGCTGGTGGTTATGGGCACCCGCAGTTTCGAGAAGAAAGAGCGCGAGATGGTAGGCAGTGTCTGCGCCCAGGTACTCGACGGATGCAGGTTCTCGGTTCTGGTCATACCCGAGGGAGCCGAACTCCGGCAGTCCGACGGCTATATGAAAATGCTGTTCTTCGCCAATCTCGATCAGGAAGATATTCTCGCCATGGACAGTTTCTACCGCGTGTTCCCGGACATGAGTGCGAGAGCTTCGGTGGTAAACATTCCGGGCAAGCGCAGGCTGCTTGAGCGGGCCAAGGTTGACAATCCCGAATCGCTTGTGGCTTATTTCCGCAACAGCTATCCGGCATCGGAATTCAAAGCCGAAGATATAGCTGCAACTGATGCTATGGTTGATTTCGACCGTCTGCAGCTGCAGAACTCCTATGACCTGATTGTGGTTCCGAACAAAAAGAAAAATCTGCTCAGTCGGGTGTTCAATCCGAGCCTGGCCCACAGACTGCTTTTCCATGCCGACATTCCTATGTTGGTGATACCGGTCTGACGGCATGTGCCCAATTTAGGACACACCTGAAACAGAACCTCAGAATCGGAAGTTGAACAGGGCCTGACTGCGGCCGAGAATGTCGGCCAGAACAGCGCTCGACTGCGGGCCTGCGGGTTGTTCGCCCAGCATTACCTCAGGCGACTGAACCATGCCTTCGGCTATCATCTGCTGAAGCACCTGATGTGCGCCGCGTATCAGGTGGGGCAGTTCGGGCTGCTGCGCTTTGTCGGCACTCTGGTAGTAGTAATACAGTCGCGATGCCCAGAGGCTGAAAAGCATCGGTACGTGTTCGTCGGTGAATTCATCGTGCGGCATCTGAGCGGCGAGCTCGCCGAAAGCGCTCAGTGCAAGGAATGTAAGGCCGCATACTTCGGTCAGGCGCGAGTCCTCGCTGAGTTGCCCGGCTATGTCGAGCATGAGCAGTGATGTCACAGTAGTATAGTAAGCCGCAACAGCTTGTCCGCAGGCCTGCAGCAGTTCGCAGTGTATCGAGGCGGCGAGAGCGAACATGCGGCACTCCGTGGCACGTTCAGCCTTGGCGTTGACTTTCTGCCGCAGATTTTCGTCGACCTTGGCAAGGAGCAGCCCCGACAGGTTCAGGGCTTCTTCGCGCGATTCTGCACTATAAATTTCGGCTTTAAGCCGCTGGAATTCATCGGGGTTCATTATTTATTCTTGCTTTTGTTTTCGTCTTCATCGGCATAGCGTTCAGGGAAGGTCAGAGCCAGCCTCGGACGCATGTAGGCGCGTACTATAAGGAAAATGCCAAGCAGCACAAAAGGTATGCTCAGCAGCTGACCCATGTTCAGCACCATGTCGGCCTCCCAGGGCTCCTGTACGTTCTTTACATACTCAATAAGGAAGCGCGGCATGAAGATGCCCACCAGGAAGGTGCCGAAAATCAGCCCCGGGCGCTCCTGTGCGTTCTTGCGCCAGTACATCCACATAAGCAGTCCGAAAAGTGCAAAGTAGCACAGCGCCTCGTAAATCTGAGTGGGGTGGGCAGGCAAGGTTTCGCCGTTGCGTACGAATATAAATCCCCATGGCATATCGGTGTAGTGGCCATATATTTCGGAGTTCATAAGGTTGCCGAAGCGAATCAGGCCGCCTACCAGAGCTATGGCAATCACGAGCCGGTCGAATGTCCACATCGGACTGCGCTTCGACACGAATATAGAGAACAGAATCACCGCCAGAATTACACCTATAGCGCCGCCGTGGCTGGCCAGACCGCCTTCCCAGGTATAAAGTATCTCGACAGGGTGCTGCGAGTAGTAGTCCCAGGCGTAGAAGAACACGTGGCCAAGGCGGGCTCCTACAACAGTGCCTACGCCCACATACAGCAGCAGTGTGCCCAGCCAGCGCTCAGGCGCGCCTTCGTGGCGGAACATACGGGCTACTATGTTGAAGCCGATCCAGAAGCCAATGGCAAACATGAGGCCGTACCAGCGTATGGTCACCGGCCATGAGATAATTGTGGGATTGGCATCCCATGTGATGAAACTGAGCATTGTTTATCGTTTAGGGTTTAACGCTTAGGTCTGTTTGTAAAAAATTCGCGTGTGGCTTTGCGGACACGTCCGCTTAGCAGAATTACACTTATCATGGTCGGAATAGCCATAAGGGCGTAGAAGAGGTCGCACATGCCCACGGCAGCCTCCAGCGGCACAATGGCGAATATAACCAAAGTGGCCACAAAAAAGTAGGTGAACCAGCGGCCACGGCGCGCGCCGAAAAGGTACGTGGCGCAGCTGGTGCCGTAGTAACTGTACGAGAACATGCTCGACAGGGCAAAGCAGATTACTATGAACATGAGCATATAGGTGCCTCCGGGGATGGCATTGCCGAACGCGCGCATGGCTACCTCAAGGCCTTTTACTCCTTCTACATCAATGTTGCCGCATAGCAGAATGGCCACCGCGGTAAGCGTACACACCAGGCCGGAGTCGATGGCCGGGCCGAGCATGGCCACAAGACCTTCGCGTACAGGGTTGTTGTTGCGCGACGAACCGTGCATGATTGTGGCTGTGCCTATGCCGGCATCGTTGACCAGGGCTGCGCGCCGCGCTCCTATTATAGCTATGCCTGCAAAGGCGCCAAAGCCGGCCTGCAGGTTGAATGCCTCGGAGAAAATGCGGGCGAATACAGACGGCACGGCATGCAGGTTGGTGAGAATTATGTACAGCACCATAAGAAAGTATACGCCTACCATAAATGGCACAAGCACACTGGCTACATTGGCTATACGCTTTATGCCCCCGAATATTACCAGTGATACTACTACGGCTACCGCACAACCGAACAGCAGGCGATAGGCCTGGGCGTTGCTCAGCGATACGGCGGAGCCTACCGCGCTCAGGAAACTGCTGGCCTCGACACTCTCGGGGGTAGTGAATGTAGTCATGAATGCTTCGGTGAGCTGGTTGGCGTTCATAATACACAGAGTACCGAACATACCGGCAATGGCAAAGAAGCGGGCCAGAGGAGTCCATTTGCGTCCGAGGCCTTGCTCTATTATGTGCATGGTGCCTCCTCGCGGGTTGCCTTGGTCGTCCTTACCCTTATACATCACGGCCAGAGCGCCTTCGTGGTACTTGGTGGCCATGCCCACAAGGGCCGACACCCACATCCAGAATATGGCGCCCGGACCGCCTACGACCAGCGCTATGGCCACACCGGCAATGTTGCCCAGACCTATGGTGGCGGCTACAACCGACAGCAGGGCCTGTGTCGACGAAATCTGGCCATGCTGGCCGTGTCCCTGCTTGCTGCGCAACTCTCTGATTGATGCCGGAAGACGGCGAATCGACACCGCGCCACTACTTATAAAAAGGTAAAGACCGCCGCCGATGAGAAGAAAAAACAGCGGATAGCTGCATACAACATCGGCGATGTCGGCTATATGTTTTCCGAAATTTTCAAACATCAGTAATTCTATTCAGTGAATTCTTTACAAAGGTACATAATTTTTTCGGGCCGAATGAACCATTGATTGCAAAATTTAGTTAACTTTGTATGCACGTTTTCATACACTATATTCAGATATGACAATTGCCGAACGTTTCAACCATATAACAGCATGGGTCATACGCCAGTGGAAGTATTGCAGCGGCGGTGTCTGGAACGATACCGGGCGTGGCTGGCGTACTACCACGGTAAAGACCCTGAACCTGTCGGTGCGTTCGTTTCTCGACGGCGACCTGCAGACACAGGCGTGTGCCATGACTTACCGCACACTGCTGGCCATTGTGCCGGCCCTTGCTCTGCTGTTCGCCATAGGCCGCGGCTTCGGCTTCCAGAATCTGCTGCAGGACGAGCTGTACAGCTACTTTCCTGCCCAGCACGAGGTCATACACCAGTGTCTGGGTTTTGTCGACTCATACCTGAGCCAGGCATCGGAAGGCGTGTTCGTGGGCGTCGGCTTGGTGTTCCTGCTCTGGACTCTTATATCGCTTCTGGGCAATGTCGAGGACGTGTTCAATACTATATGGGGTGTGAAGCAGGGGCGCAGCATATGGCGCAAAATCACCGACTATACATCAATGTTGCTGATATTGCCGGTGCTGATGATTTGCTCCGGCGGCCTGTCGGTGCTGATTTCCACCACACTCAACAGTATATTCCATTTCAGCTTTATGACGCCGATTATCAGCATGATACTCGACGGCGCGTCGTGGCTGCTCACTTTCTTGTTCTTCACTGCCGCATACATGCTAATACCTAATGCAAAGGTGAAGTTCAAAAATGCCTTCATAGCCGGTGTGTTCGCCGGCATAGGCTTCAGGCTGCTACAGTGGATATTCGTCACAGGCCAGATGTACGTGGCCAAATATAATGCCATATACGGCTCGTTCTCGTTTCTGCCCCTTATGCTTATATGGATGCAGCTGGCCTGGGTGGTGACCATGGCCGGAATGGTGATATGCTATTCGTCGCAGAACATATTTCAGTTCTCGTTCAATTCCGAAATCAACGCTATATCAATAGCTTACAAAGAAAAGGTGAGCATCGCCGTGGCTTCGGTGGTGGTAAGGCGCTTTGTAAATGGCCTCACGCCGGTGACAATGCACGAGTTCATGCTCGACTACGGGTTGCCTGCCCGCCTTATCAACGACATTTTGATAAGGCTTGAGCTGGCAGGCATCGTCAGTCGTGTGGTGCTTGACGAAAAGAAAGAGGAGTTCGGCTTCCAGCCGGGCATGCCTACCGAGGATATAAGTGTAGGCCTGGTACGCAAACGTCTGCGCAATCTCGGACGCAAGGACTTCATACCGGATTTCGCCGCAAACTTCCCCGGTGTGGAAGGCGTATTCAAGGAACTCGACAATGCCATGCAGCAGGCCACCGAGAATATGCTGCTGCGCGATATCGAGATAAATCCGCTGAACGCACAGCAACGCGACACGAACAGTAACTATTTAACTTTGAAAACAGATAACAACATCGGTTCCGCCACAAAGGCGTAACCATAAATTAACTTTAAACTACAATGAAAAAAGTAATCAGCACTACCGCCGCTCCCGGCGCTATCGGCCCCTACAGCCAGGCTATCGACACAGGTTCATTCGTATTCGCTTCGGGCCAGATTCCACTCAATCCCGCCAACGGCGAGGTGGTTGAGGGCATCAAGGCCCAGACCGAGCAGTCTATCGCCAACGTCACCGCTATCCTCAACGAAGCAGGTCTGACTCTGGACAACGTGGTAAAGACCACAGTTTTTCTGGCAGACATGAACGACTTCGCTGCCATGAACGAAGTTTATGGCAACGCTTTCAAGGCTCCTTATCCCGCCCGTTCGGCTGTGGCCGTACGCGAGCTGCCCAAGAAGGTGCTTGTTGAAATCGAGGTTATCGCAATGCGCTAAGAGTTTGTTAAAAAGCTCTTAACAGTTCGGCGACCACGAAAGTGCTGCCGCCGATGAAAACCATATCGCCCTTGCCGCTTTCGGCAAGGGCTTTTTTGTAGCCCTCGGCCACCGATTCGTGTATGGTGCCGCTGATGCCGTGCCTTGCCGCTTCGGCTGCAAGTTCGGCGGCGGAACGAGCCCGGCGTATGTCGGGAGCCACGAAGTGGAATTCGGCGGGAATTCCGCTGATAAGGTCGAGTATAGGGTCGATGTTCTTGTCGTTGACAAAGCCCAGCACTATATGCAGCCGCGAAGCTTGAGCTGCGAGGCGGTCGCTTTCGTGCCTAAGTCTGGGGGCCAGGTATTTCCATCCGCCTATGTTGTGTCCGGTGTCGCATATCACCAGAGGTTCGCTGCCCAGGGTCATCCAGCGGCCTGTAAGGCCGGTCATCTCGCACACACGGGCCATGCCGTCGGCCACGGCGCGGTCGGTAATAGGATAGCCTTTGTCGATGAGTGTCTTTACGGCCAGGAGTATTCCGGCGGTGTTCAGTTTCTGGCAGTCGCCGCACAACTCGCCGCGCAGGTCGCCCCATGGGGTAGCACGGTAGAGTATATGGTCGTACTGCTGCGAAGCCGACAGGTACAAGGGCTTGTCGCAGGCAAACATAATGGGGCTGCCGGTTTCCGCAGCATGGTTCTCAAACACACTGCGCACCGCGCCCTCGGCCTCGCTCACCACTACAGGCACATCGGGCTTGAATATCCCGGCCTTTTCGGCTGCTATTGCCTCGGGTGTGTCGCCGAGCAGTGCGGTATGGTCGAGTGATATGTTGGTTATTACACACAAGTCTGGCGTGATTATGTTGGTGCTGTCGAGTCGTCCGCCGAGGCCTACTTCAATCACCGCCACATCTACGCGGCGCCGGGCGAAGAACTCAAGTGCCATCACAGTGGTGAGCTCGAAAAACGACGGCTGCAGCGCCTGCAGTGTGTCGTTGGCCAGAAAGCGCTCGGTAAAGTCCACTACCTCGTCTTCGCTGATCATGTTGCCGTCAACCCTGATGCGCTCGCGGAAGTCGACCAGATGAGGCGAGGTGAACAGGCCCACACTGAGTCCTGAAGCCGACAGTATGGCGGCCAGAGTGTGGGCTGTGCTGCCTTTGCCGTTGGTGCCTCCTACGTGTATGCAGCGCAGACGGCGCTGAGGGTCGCCGAAAGCGTTGGCCAGGGTGCGTACAGTATCAAGTCCGGGTTTGTAGGCCCCGGCGCCCTGCACCTGAAACATCGGCAGAGAGTTGAACAGAAAATCTGTAGCTTCGTTGTAGGTCATACTCAGAATATTAACCAGCCGGCAAAGCCTGCGGCAATGATTATATAGATAGGATGTATTTTAGTAAACAGGTTCACCCCCAGTGCGGCTGCGGCAATGGCTATGCTCTTGGTGAGTTCGGGCGGTGTACTGCCGAAGTTCTCGGAGTTCATCAGCAGCAGTGCCGCGGAGGCAATCAGGCCAACCACTACCGGCCGGAGGCCCGAAAATACGCCTTTTACAGCGTCCGAATCGTGGTGTTTCAATATATAGTGTCCGGCGTAGCGCACCAGCAGAAATGAAGGCAGTACCACCACCAGAGTGCAGATAATCGAGCCTAAAATGCCCCATAGCGGGCCGGACATTGCGGCATCGCTGTGTGTGGGCGCCACATAGCCTATGTAGGTGGCTGAGTTGATGCCTATGGGGCCGGGAGTCATCTGTGAAATCGCCACGATGTCGGTAAACATCTTCTCTGTAATCCAGCCGGGAGTGACTATTTCGTTCTCAATCAGAGCCAGCATGGCATAGCCGCCGCCAAAGCCGAAGAAGCCTATCTTGAGGTAGCTCCATATCAGTCGCAGGTATATTATCATGCCCGGCCTCCTTTCTTGTCGAGGCATTTGCGGCTGTGGCGCAGATGCAGCCATCCTGCTAAACCTCCTATTACTATATATAAAATAGGGTTGGACACCACGGGCCATTTTGACCATATCAGCAGACCGACAGCCACCGGTATCCATATAGTGCGCCGGTTGATGCCTGCAGCTTTGGCCGATGTGATTACCGGCGCCACTATCAGCGCTACCACAGCCGGGCGTATGCCTTTGAATATTGCGGCAAGGGTGGGGTTGCCCGTAATCAGGTCGGGAGTAAGGAACATGGCTATGAGCAGAATAATGAGAAAGCTTGGAGCTATTGTGCCCAAAGCGGCGGTTGCACTGCCTTTGAATCCGCGCAAACGGTCGCCTATGGCCACTGCTATGTTAACCGCCAGTATGCCCGGCATGGACTGTGCCAGAGCAAGCAGGTCGAGGAAATCAGCGCGCTCAATCCAGCGGTGTTTGTCCACAATCTCGCGCTCTATAATGCTGATCATGGCCCAGCCACCGCCGAAAGTGAAAGCTCCGATTTTAAAAAATGTTGAAAATAATTGTAGCATCATAAGCATGAATTATAGTGCAAAGTTCGGCATTTTTTTGTTAACTGCAAAATTGAATTTTACAGGGCGTTTTTCTGTGAAAAAATATTAAAACTATTACATAAGTAAAAAAGAAGTGCTAATTTTGTCAATTGAAGAGATAATGCGACATGCCCTGTGAGTTATTCGATTGTAAAACAGGGTTAAAGCCAATGTAAACTTTTTAACACGCGTAAATATAGCATGGAAAACAAAAATGCTGCAAGCCTGAGCCATAAACCGGCGCCGGGCGAAAAACCGGACATGGGTTTCTGGAAACTCTGGAATCTGAGTTTCGGTTTCTTTGGCGTACAGATTGCCTATGCCCTGCAGAGTTCGCAGGTGAGCCGAATATTCTCGACTATCGGCGCCGACCCCCACGATTTGAGCTATTTCTGGATTCTGCCGCCGCTTATGGGCATGATAGTGCAGCCTATTGTAGGTGTGTCGAGCGACCGCACCTGGAACCGTTTCGGCCGCCGTCTGCCTTACCTTATCATCGGTGCCCTTGTAGCAATGATAGTAATGTGTTTTCTGCCAAATGCCGGTTCGCTGGGCTTGAGCATAGGCGCCGCGATTGTATTCGGTCTGGTGATGCTGATGTTTCTCGATACATCGATAAATATGGCTATGCAGCCTTTCAAGATGCTTGTGGGCGACTTTGTCAACGAGCGGCAGAAAGGTCTGGCCTACAGTATTCAGAGTTTTCTGTGCAATGCCGGTTCTATAGTAGGC
>CAJUHX010000039.1:0-16835 GCA_910586455.1 uncultured Muribaculaceae bacterium
ATAACTATAACAGATATTGGCAGCTATTGCATGAATAAGTTAACATTAGTGGCGGGACGCCGTCGCAACTGCTCGCGTTTGCCCAAATGCAAAATTATTCGTAATTTTGCAGCAAAATCAACATTGCGACATGACCGAACTTCACCCTTTTCTGGCCAATATCGAGGCATCGAAACTGATATGCCTCGATGCCGAATTCGCCGACGGCAGATGTATGCTCGAACTTTCTGTTTCCAATGCCCGCGGACAGCTTATTTATAATAAACGATTCAAACCTGATCGGATTTCCGACTGGGGTACTATCCCTCATGGTATTACTCCGGCTATGGTGGCCGATGCACCTCGCTTCTGTAATTGTATCAAGGAGATTCAGTGTATTATAGATAATGCTGAATATATTACCGGCTTTGCACTGGAAAATGATTTCCGCCGGCTATCTGCCGAGGGAGTGGTTATTCCGGCCGACAGAAAGGTGATTGAGGTAAAAGACTGGTTCTGGGTCTTGCATGGCCTGTCGCACGGTTTTGATTACCATAAGGGAGTGAGCAACCAGAGTGTGGCTCAGGAACTTGGCATTGATGCCGACGAGTCAAGGCTGCATGCCTCGGATTATGATATAGAGTTGTCACTGTCGTCGCTCAACTCTCTGCTGTTTAAGGCGGATACTTCGGCAGCGGCCTCGCTCGACGAATATTATCCTGCCGTAATGAGCCGCTTTAAGGTGGAGAAAGAGGAGTACGACAGGCAGCAGAGCGCCGGCTTCTGCTATATTGTTCAAAAAGAAAACGGCTATTGGGTGAAATTCAATCAGAACAAGCCGCGCCAAAGCAATTCAATAATAGCTATGATTGAAGTCGAGAGCCGCAAGGAGGCTAAGCTGTACATGAGCCAGCTGTTTCTGAACCGTATCGAAGACGGCAGCTTCTTCGTGGAGAAGATTTCGCGGGCCAAGCTTGAGAAGTTCAAGGCTTACAGCAATACCTTCTCCGCCGAAGACGGTGCCGTGCAGACGAAGCTGCTGAAACTTGCCGGCAAGTTTGCCCGACGCTGATTATTCGGGCATTTTCAGGGGACGTGTCGACTCGAGTATGGGCAGATTGGTTTCGGTGGGCACGTAGATTACGGTTTTGTCGCTGAGGTCTGACTGCTGGCGTACCCACAGGTATTGTATATAGGTGGGGGTGATGCTGCCGTTCTCGATTCGGATTGCCTCGGCTGCGCCTTTGGCCCTTTCGACTTCGGCCTGAGCGTTGAGTTTCTCGGCCTCGAGGTTGGCTTTTGCCTCTTCGATTTTTATTTTACGGTTCTGCTCGGCTTTGGCAAATTCGGCTTTGCCTTCCATTTCCTGCGACCATACGTTGTACCAAGGCCGTATGAAGGCCATCGACACTACTACCAGCACAATGCCGGCTATTGCCCACACTATGCCTTTTGCTACTTTGGCGGGCTCTACATTCAAGTTGTTTCCGTTGTTGTACATAATGATTTTATAGTTTATCGTTTTTTTTGAGGTATTGGAGAGGGCCGGCTCCTGCACCCGCCCTCTCCTGATAGGATATATAGTGTATAAGGGTTAAAGGTCTTATCCTTATACCACAAAGATACGAAGGGCGGTGGAAGGCCGACGAATTTCCAAAATATTTCAGCTGCGTCGCGTATGCAATGCCGCAGCTGTGTTGAAATGTTGCATACTATTTTTTGCCGAACAGGCGTATGAGTTCGCCTATCCACAGTACCGGCGATGTGCCGGCTATGATTATCAGCCAGTCGGTAATTTTAAGCGGTGTAACGCTGAAGAACGGACCGCCCACTGTCACTATCAGTATCTGACCCATGAGTATGGCCAGGGCTATGAGCGCAAAGCCGCCTGCTCCTTTGAAGTGGAAGGCGCTGCGACCTGTGGCGAAGGCGCGGGCGTTGAACATGTTCCAGAACTGAAGGAATACGAATATGGTGAAGAACAACGACAGTTCGTAAGGGCTGAGGCCGTCGGCGGTTCCGAGCGGCACGCGGCCTATCTGGCTGAGGCTGCTTATGTCGGCATGCTCCAGATAGTACAGCAGGCAGAACAGGAACACAAAGAACAGGCCGCCTACCCCTACTATCGATTTCCACATGGGCTTGCTGACGATAAATACACTGCGGCTGCGGGGTTTGTCTTTCATCACCGAGCGCGACGGTGGCAGCGACGCCAGGGCCATGGCCGCGAATGTGTCCATAATCAGGTTCACCCACAGCATCTGGGTTACTGTCAGCGGCGACTGCAGCCCCATGAAGGCTCCGGCCATTACTATCAGGCATGCAACTACATTTACCGTCATCTGGAAGAGGATAAAGCGCTGTATGTTCTGATACAGCGAGCGGCCCCACATCACGGCCTGGCCTATTGATGAGAATGAGTTGTCGACTATGGTTATGTCGCTGGCTTCTTTAGCCACCGAGGTGCCGTCGCCCATCGACAGTCCTACCTGGGCGGCTTTGAGGGCGGGTGCGTCGTTGGTGCCGTCGCCGGTCACGGCCACAACATGATTATCGGCCTGCAGGGCTTCTACGAGGCGCTTTTTGTCGAGGGGGCGTGCCCGGGCTATTATCTTGAGGTCACGGACACGCTGCCGGAGCTGTCCGTCGCTGAGGGCGTCGAATTCGGGACCGGTAATTATATTGTCGGCTCCGTCGACGGCATCGTTCCACAAGCCTATCTGCCGGCCGATTTCCTTAGCCGTACCCGGGGTGTCGCCGGTAACTATCTTCACGTTTATTCCTGCGTCGAGTACTTCGTGTACTGCTGCGGGCACATCGGCTCTTACGGGGTCGCTTATTGCCACAATGCCCAGGAATGTGAGATTATCGGCCACCACACGGCCATCGGCTATCGTGTGGTCGCCCGGCTTGAGTTCGCAGTAGGCAAAGCCCAGTGTGCGCATGGCCTGGTTCTGGTATTCGAGCAGTCGGGCGTCGATTTCTTTTTTTGTTACACCAGCAGTGTCGGCACACATGCCGAACACTATCTCGGGGGCGCCCTTCACATACATCAGAGTCTTGCCCGTGGCCGATTTCACAACCGTGGCCATATACTTTCGTTCGGTGGTAAAGGGCAGTTCCTCTATGGTGAGGGTGTTCTCACGCAGTTTCTGATAGTCGGCTCCGCGCTCGCACAGCCACAGCAGCAGGGCCCCCTCGGTGGGGTTTCCCAGCACCTGTGGCCGGGGGCCGGCGAGGTCGAGCTGCGCTGTCGAGTTCGCAGCTATGCCCTCGTAAAGTACGCTGTCGGAGGGTTCTCCGAAGAAGTCGGCCTTGTAGACCTGCATACGGTTCTGAGTAAGGGTTCCGGTCTTGTCGGTACAGATTACTGTTGTGGCTCCCATTGTTTCGCAGGCGTGCATTTTGCGCACCAGGTTGTTTGTGCGCAGCATACGGCGCATGGAGTAAGCCAGCGACAGTGTTACGGCCATAGGCAGTCCCTCGGGTACTGATACCACTACCAGCGCCACGGCCACCATCAGTGTCTGGAGCATAAATGTCAGAAACGACACCCACTCGAAATCGGGCGTATTGAGCATATACATAGCCATACGGCCCAGTATTATCACGGCGGCCACGCCGTACGATATGCGGGTGATGAGGCGTCCGAGGCCGTCGAGCTGCTCGTTGAGCGGTGTTTTCACGCTGTTGTCAATCTGGGCGGCTGTGAATACTTTGCCGTTCTCGGTATTGTCGCCTACAGCCGTGACTTCCATCAGGCCGTGGCCTTCCATCACTTTGGTGCCTCGCATGGCATGGTCGGAGGGGAAGGTGGCCTCGGGGTCGAACTGCCCGGGGTCGGTGGTCTTGTGGCATACCGGCTCGCCGGTGAGTGTCGACTCGTCGATATTAAGCGACACGGCTTCAAGCAGCCTTCCGTCGGCAGGTATTTCGTTGCCGGTGTTGATTATCACCACATCGCCAACCACCACGTCTTTCCGGGGCACCTGAGCCGGATGGCCGTTGCGAATCACTTGTACGGGTTCGTCGTCGTTGACACGGTTGAGCAGCTCAAACTCGCGGTCGGCCTTTAGCTCGAACACAAAAGCCAGACCGGTAGCCAGCAGTATGGCCATGAATATGCCTGCCGGCTCGAAGAATACTCCTGCGTCGTGGCCGAGGCCGTAATATTCGTAGCACGATATACATACCGACAGCACTCCGGCTACGAGCAGAATTATTATCAGAGGGTCATTGAATTTCTCAAGAAAACGGGAAAACAGCGACTGCTTCTCGGGGGGAGTCAGTACGTTGGCGCCATTTCGGCTTCGGCTTTCTTCAACCTGCGCGTCGGTCAGGCCGGTGTAATGTTTAGTCTGTGACATGGCTAATAAAGTCAGTATTGTATTGTCTGTGATGCAATAAACGCGCAAAGCTACGCATTATCGGCATCATACGCAAAATTTCAGTTTTTTTCAGGTCCGGGAGCCATAAACGGCTTTAGACAGGCTGAAACATTTCAGCCCGCTCAGATAAGGCTCAGGCGCCGGAACAGTTCCGACTCGGCCAGCGGTACCGGCTGCGGACCGTTTTCTTTAATAAACACCATTTCAGGCTCTAAGTTTACCACAAAGGCTCCGGCGTGGTTTTTGCTCAGATTGTAATCGGCCGGATTATACAGTCCATGCACTGCCGCTATACGTTTTTTCAGTATGCTGAATATTGGCCCGCGGATGTTGCCCTGACTTAGGTCGGGGGCGGCTCCCTCGTCGCCGCCGAACAAGCCGTACACCATATTATATCTGCGGCACACCCGGTCCGTGCGGCGGTTGTGTCGGTCGAGCTGTCCGGAAGTCCGCGGCTGGCTGAAGTTCACGCCTTCGGCGCCTTGACATAGCATAAGGGTGTAGAGGGCCTTCTCGCGCCGGTGCAGCCCGGCAGCCCGGGCGTCGAGTTCCGGAAACAGTATTTCCTCCTTATAAGGGTCGATGACCACAGTGCTGCGGATATTGCGCCGTACCAGAAATATGTCGAGCAGCTGTTTGTAGAAGCCGTGAAAGTGAAACTGTCCGTCTTTTTCCTCCGAGGCATTCACCACCAGAACATCACTGCTGAGCATGCGGCTGAAAAGATCGACAAAACGCTGCACATCGGCCACCACGTCGGAGTCGACTTCGATGCGCAGATAGTTGGCGTACTCATCTTCGCCCACATAGCTGTTGCCTATTTTTATAAGCAGTGCCGGGTAGGTGCGCCGCAGGTCGGTTATGCCGCATTTGTTGCACAGTATGTCTTTGCAGAAGCCTGCCGTGGTCATGCGGGTGAGCGACCTGTATATATTGTCGATACCTTCGCTGCTTACGGCCGGAGCTAAAAACGACAGTATGTTTCTGAAAAGTTCGGAGCGTGTACGGCGGTAATGCTCTATTATATTGGGCAGATACACAAAGTGGAATCCTGCCAGCTGCAGTTCTTTGAATATGGTACGGTAGCTTTGCGCTATGGCCCGGTTGGTGTCGGGGTCGAAGTCGCTTTCGATATACAGGGCTGTGGCAATGTCGATATTGAAGTTTGCACGCGGTATCGATATCACATCGGCATTGAAGCCGCCCGGCTCAAGGGTCAGCATAAGGGTAATCATAACCAGAGCCTCAGAGTGGGCGCAGAATCCGTCGCTGACGGTCATTGCCCGGCAGTCGGCCAGCAGTTCACCGCCCGGGCCGTTTGCACCGCTGCTGCATATTATGTGCAAGGCTTCGGCGAATGACATGCTCAGTGCATCGGTCTTTATGTCGCTGTCAATCGCATACTTGGCACAGATGCGCTGCCAGCACTCCATTTCGTCGGAATCAATAATTCGGTCGGCCTTTATAAGATCGGCAAAAATACGGGCAATGGCAGTGCGATGTTTTTTCTGCATAATTTTTTTGTAAATTTTTAGAGAGTCGTACATTTGTACGGTTCTCTTGATAATTTGCTCCTATTGGCGGCAAAGATACGAAATACATTTCACAAACGCATTAAAATGCGTACACGAAACTATGAAATCTCCAATGAAGCCGCTGAGGAGATTATGGATTTTGCTACTGTCAAGCTCCTGATAAATCATATCTAAGGTTTAACAACTCTAAAAAGTAAACATACTCTTACAAATTTTAAGCCTGACCCGTGCAACAGCCACATTTCTTTTAACATATTATATAAAAACCTTGCGTTGCCGCATGTTGTTTTTATTACATATTCAACTATTTAAAACTCTCTCCTTATGACAAACGACGAAATGAAACGCAATGCCCGCAAGGCAGCAGACGAGGTTCAGGGCCGTATTGAACAGGGGCCTGTACAGGAACAGATATCCGACCACAGCGAGGTATATGACGACATGCCCGAATATGAGGCCGCCGACCAACTGATCGACGATTCCGGAAAGGCCGCCGGCAAACGCAGCCGGATGTGGATTGCGGTGGCAATAGCCCTTGTACTGGGCGCTGCAATCTTTGTGCTTATGATTCCGGAACTCACCGGAACCAAGACAGGCGATGCCCTGGCTGCGGCCAAGACCTCGGTTTCCAAAGGGCTCGACAAGGTTTCCGATGCTGCAGGCTCCGGTGTAGCGGTTATCGAAGAAACTGTAGGCACAGTACAGAAAGGTGTATCCGATGCCGCTGCAGGCGCTGTATCGGGCGCCAAGGCTAAGGTTAGCGGCGCTGTCGACAATGCAGCCGCAGCAGCCTCGACCGATGTCAGCGCAGCTACAATCGACGACGAAGCCCGCCGCGTGATTCATGGCGACTTCGGCAACGGCGCTCAGCGCAAAGCCGCTCTCGGCAGCCATTATGCAGCTGTACAGCAACGTGTAAACGAGCTACTACACGTATAGCGTTATACGGCCAAGGTTTTCACGAAAAAGCGTATCATCCCGGGTCGGGACGATACGCTTTTTCGTGAATTTTTCGTAAATTTGCCACATGATATATACTCAGCTCATACAGCGCATGGAGGCCTTGGCCGATGAAAAGCAAGCCGCTCATCTGATGCGCTTCTTCAAGACCGGTCCCGGCGAATATGGCGAGGGCGACCGCTTTCTGGGCCTGCGTGTACCGCAGACCCGCGCACTTGTAAAGGAATTCCGCTCCCGAGCCGACATGTCCGACATTACGCCTCTACTCGACAGTATCTGGCACGAAGTGCGCCTGGCCGGATTCCTGCTGCTCATCGAACTGTATCAGCAGGCAAAAAAACGGCGCGACAACACAATGCTGCACCACATTGTCGACTTCTATCTCTCGGCAATCGAACGTGGCAACAACTGGGATCTGGTAGATCTGGTGGCTCCGAAAATATTGGGTGCCTATCTGCTTGACCGTCCGGAAGAACGCCATTTGCTGTATCAGCTGGCAGCCATGGACGGTCGGCTGTGGCACCAGCGCGTGGCAATGGTCGCCACCTGGACTATGATATCCGGAGGCGAGTACGACGATGCCCTGCATCTGGCCGAAGGCTTTCTGACCCACCGCCACGACCTCATGCACAAAGCCTCGGGCTGGATGATGCGCGAAATAGGCAAACGAGGCGGCATGACGCGCCTGCTGGATTTTCTCGACCGCCACGCACCGCACATGCCTCGCACCATGCTCCGCTACGCCATAGAACGGCTCAGCCCCGAACAACGGCAGTATTATATGAAACTCACTGATTCGGCGATGTGTTCCGGGAAATACAAGAAATAATTGTATCAGGCGTACTGCTTCTTACCGAACACACGGTTGACGATGAGGGCCAGAGCGCCGTCGCCGCTGACGTTGCAGGCCGTGCCGAAACTGTCCATGGCTATGTACAGGGCAATCATCAGAGCGTTGTCGGCATCGCTGAAACCGAGTATGCCGCTGAGCAGACCCAGCGAGGCCATGACCGCACCGCCTGGAACTCCCGGAGCCGCTATGATGGTTATGCCAAGCATGGCTATGAAGCCCATGAACATGCTAAAATCATAGGCATGGCCCTGTAGTATCATCAATGCCAGCGCACATGCCACCAGCTTGAGTGTACTGCCCGACATGTGGATAGTGGCGCACAGAGGCACAGTGAAGTCGGCCACAGCAGGATCGACTCCCATGGCCTTGGCCTGGCGAAGTGTCACCGGTATGGTGGCTGCCGACGAAGCGGTGCCCAGCGCTGTAAGGTATGCCGGAATTATCAGCTTCATGCAGCGGAACGGGTTCTTGCGCCCTATCCAGCCTCCTATAAGATATTGTACGAACAGCAGCATGAAGTGCAGCACAAATATCACACCTATCACCTTAATGAATGTGCCTACTATGGCCACTACCTGGCCGCTATAGGTCATGTCGGCGAATATACCCAATATGTACAGCGGCAGCAGGGGCACTATCACCGAGCGGATTACACTCACTATTACCAGGCGAAGGTCGAGTAGCACGTCTTTCAGCGCTGTGGTGGTGAAGTTGGCCACTGTCAGACCCAGCACAAAGGCCAGTACAAGGGCCGATGTCACTGTCATCAGCGGCTGCATGGCAATGGTGAAATAAGGGCTGAGGCTGCGGGCTTCGGCTACGGCACCAAGATACTGGTCGGACTGTATCATCTGCGGGAAGAAGGTTACTCCGGTGAAGTACGACAGCACTCCGGCACACAATGTGGCCACGTATGCCAGCGCCACCGTAAAAAGCAGCATCTTGCCTGCTCCCTTGCCTATATCAACTATTGCCGGAGCCACAAGCCCCAGGATAAGCAGCGGTATGATAAAGCCCAGAAACTGGCTGAACAGGCCGTTGAAAGTTACGAAAACACGAACTGCCCAGTCAGGCAATCCCCAGCCGGCGAGCACACCTGTGAGCATGCCGGCGACAATGTAGCCAAGAAGGCCGATGCGTTTGTAAAATGGTTTAGATTCGGTTTGGGATTTCATAAAACAAATGCTTAATTTTGCATTGCTGCAAATTTAAGCATTTAATTCGGGACTGCCAAGCTATATCGCGCAGTTTAGGCCAGGTTCGACAATATGGACATGATTATTAATGGCGGTCAGTGGTCATGGTGGTCGTGATGCCGGTGGTCTTTATGGTGTTTTTTGTATTTGTATTTCTTTTTCTTTTTGTGCTTTTTATGTTTTTTGCCGTGTTGATGCGAGTCGTAGTCCCAACCGGCGCCGTAGTACGGGCCGTCGTGGCTGTCCATTCCACCATACATGTGTACATGCGGTCCGGGCCCGCATGCCGAAAGGCCGGACAACAGAACTGCCGATACAAGCAGAAGATAGAGGCGTCGTTTCATACATTTTTCTGTTATGGTTATATTTTCCAAACATATTCGCTGTGCCGAATGTTTAATTTTTACTAACTTTGCACAACACCAAATACATTAATATTTATGAAAGGACGTTCACTTCTGCTGTCGGCCATATTGTTTCTTGTGGCCGGATTGATACTGATTCTCACTTACAGAACCACCAGGACCGACGGTGTGGTAATCGTAGGCGGTATAATGTTTATCGTAAGCGGACTACTGAATATATTCGCCTATATGGTCGACAGGCCCGGAAAAAAAGAAATCGAGGCAGCCATAAACGCCGGGCACAAGCCACGCAGCCGTTCGAGCCTCAGTTCCGCCGTGGCATGGATCAGCTCCGGAGCGGCGGTAATACTTGGAGTGTGCCTGCTGATATTCACATCGACGTTCACGCCGCTCGTACCCTTTGTGTTCGCGCTGCTTATAACTATGGCGGCGCTGTACCAGTTCTACCTGCTTGCCATAGGATGCCGGCCGCTGCGCCTGCCGGCGTGGCTTTTCGCAGCGCCTGTACTTATGCTCGGAGGTGCCATCTACGTATTCGTCCAGAAACCCGGATTCGACCACACCGAGCAGATAATAATGCTCGTCACAGGCATATCATTCGTACTGTTCGGTATCGCCATGCTGGCCGAGAGCATACTCATAGGCACCGCCAACCGCAAAGCCCTGCGCCAAGCCTCGGCACCTGCCCCTGAGTCCGGCAACCATGAATCCGTGGCAAACCCGGCCAACAGCGTAATCGAGGTAAAAGCACTCGACGACCACACCACATAAGCCCCCTAAATGGCATTTTCGAGTTAAAAAAAGGCTAAATTATGCATGAACTGCAACTTTTTAGCCTTAAAATTGCGCGCGTTTCAAAAAAAAGTCCGATATTTGCAGACGCAAAATCAGGCGGCTGTGTGAAAGCCGTGTTTTTTGCACGCTGAAAGCGTAACAGCACAACCAACCATTCATCAAAAAATTATAACGAAAATGACTAAAGCCGACATCGTTAACGAAATCGCAAAATCCACCGGCATTGACAAAATAGCCGTACTCGAAACAGTAGAAAAGTTCATGGAAGTAGTAAAGGAATCGCTCACTCAGGGTGAAAACGTTTACCTCCGCGGTTTCGGCAGCTTCATCATCAAGACCCGTTCGGAAAAGACTGCCCGCAACATCTCTAAAAATACCACTATAATTATACCCGCCCACAAGATTCCCGCATTCAAGCCCGCCAAGGTCTTCATGGAGCAGGTTAAGGCTTAATCAGCTTTCGCCGCACGGCTCCGGCCGCACGGCAACAACATAGAATCAACCGATAATATTAACCATATAAAACGCTTATAAAATGCCCAGCGGAAAGAAAAGAAAAGGCCACAAGATGGCTACTCACAAACGCAAAAAACGTCTGAGAAAGAACCGTCACAAGAAAAAATAATCCGGCGGATTGCGCAAGGCTGAGCCTCCGCATGCCGACGGCTCATCTGAGACGAAATCTAATCGCTCATACGAAGAACAAACTTGGATCGGGGTCTCTCTCAAACGGGGAGCTATGCCTCGCCTATGTTTGTTCTTTGTGTATATAAACAGCCCTGCGCTTCAACTTTCAAACACTGTGCAACAACCCCACTGTAAACAAACATGAAAAGTGAACTCATTGTAGATGTTTCCCCCAACGAGGTGTCGATTGCCCTGCTGGAGGACTCCAGGCTGGTTTCTTTGCAGAAAGAGGCCCGCAACATCTCCTATGCTGTGGGCGACATTTACCGGGCAAAAGTAAAAAAACTCATGCCCGGGCTTAATGCCGCCTTTGTAAACGTGGGCTACGAAAAGGATGCTTTCCTGCACTATCTGGATTTAGGATCGCACTTTGCTTCTTACTCGGAATTCGTCGGCCGACTACTCGACGACAAAAAAACTCTCCCCTCTATCAAAAATCTCAAACTGCTGCCCGACATCGACAAACACGGCACAATCTCCGACCTGCTTCAGCCGGGCCGCGAGCTGATGGTGCAGATTGTCAAGGAACCCATTTCGTCGAAAGGCCCGCGCCTTACCACCGAAATCACATTCACCGGGCGCTTTCTGGTGCTGATTCCGTTCAGCGACAAAATCTCGATTTCGCAGAAAATAAAGTCGACCGAAGAGAAACTGCGCCTGCGCAAGCTCATCGAAAGCATCAAGCCCAAGAACTTCGGCGTAATCGTACGCACCTCGGCCGAGGGCAAGCGGGTGGCCGAACTCAACCACGAGCTCAAAACCCTGGTACAATGCTGGGATGAGGCTATAGCCAAAGCCCAGTCGGCAACCGCGCCGGCTCTGGTATTCGAAGAGGAAAGCCGCATTGTAGGCATGCTCCGCGATGTGTTCTCGCCATCGTTCGAAAGCATTTATGTAAACGACCCCGCCACATTCTCGCAGATTCAGAAATATGTGACGCTCATTGCCCCCGAAAGGGCCGAAATTGTAAAGCTCTACTCCAAAACCGAGCCTATTTTCGACCACTTCTCGATTACCCGTCAGATTAAATCGAGCTTCGGCAAAACGGTTTCGTTCAAATCCGGCGCTTACATAATCATAGAGCATACCGAGGCACTGCACGTAATTGACGTAAACTCCGGCAACCGCTCCAAGGCTACCAACGACCAGGAAACAAACGCACTGGAAGTAAACCTGCGTGCTGCCGACGAGATTGCCCGGCAGCTGCGTCTGCGCGACATGGGCGGCATTATTGTAATTGACTTCATCGACATGAACAAGAGCGAGCACCGACAGCAGCTCTACGAACACATGCGCGAAGTCATGGCCAACGACCGTGCCCGCCACAACATTCTGCCTTTGAGCAAATTCGGTCTTATGCAGATTACACGCCAGCGCGTTCGTCCGGCCCTCGACATCACCACCACCGAAACCTGCCCGTCGTGCTTCGGCAAAGGCGAAGTACAGCCATCGCTGCTGTTTACCGACACTCTGTACGAGAAACTCGACTACGTAGTCAACAGCATGGCTCTTAAAGGCTTTGTGATGTATGTGCATCCGTTTGTCGATGCCTACATCAAAAAAGGCCTGATTTTCTCGATGTACCGCAAATGGCGTTCGCAACTGGGCCGTTGCTTCAAGATTGTGCCCGACCAGTCGCTCGCCTACCTGCAGTACCGCGTGGTGGACAGCGAAGGCAACGAACTCGACCTGCGCGAGGACAAAGACACCAACTCGTCGTCGACTGACAAGAAAAACAAGGCCAAGAAGCGCCTTGACGGCAGTGAGGCTACAGACGGAAACGCCGACAACAAAACCGCCGACGAAAAAGCCGCCAAGGCTAAAAACAAGGCTAAAAACAAAGCCAAGCCTCAAAAGCCCAAGGTTGAGGCCGCCAAGGACACCCAAGAGCCCGCGGAGCCAAAAGAGCCCAAAGAACAACCTAAGGAACAAAAGCCCAAGGTGGCAAAAGAATCCAAGGAGTCGAAAACGGCCCAAGCAACCAAGGAACCTAAGGCCGACGAAACCGAGCCGACCAAGCCAAAAAACGAGAGGCCTAAGCAACAGCCCGCGCCCGAAACAGCTGAACCGGAGGCAATAGACACCGAAACCGACGGCAACGCGCAGCCGCAACAGCAGCGGCGACAGCAGCAACGGCGCAAAACTCCAAAGGCCAAGCCTCAACAAAACCCCGGCGACCCTGATACGGCTGCCGAATCCGCCCAAAACCGGACTGAGATGCCGGCCCCGGCGGCAACCATACAGCCCGACCACCTGCTCGCAGCTCCGGTCGGACAAAAAGAAGCAAATCCAGGTATAACAGAGGAATAAGCGACCTGCTGCGTACCCCACAACAAACTCCCAACACACTCCACCCCGCCACTATGGCAGGGTGGAGTTTAAAAACCGAAACCGATATGACCCAAATGCCTGAAAAATATGTAATCACAGTCGGACGTTCGTTCGGCAGCGGCGGACACACCCTGGCCGAAGCGCTCGCCCGACACTTCGGCATAGCTTTTTACGACAAGGAACTCCTGAGCCGGGCCGCCGAAAAAGCAGGCTTGAGCAAGGACTACTTCGAGGAAAACGACGAGCGCGAGCCTCGTTTCCTCTCCGGCATATTCGCCTTCAATATGGGTTTCAACCCTGTACACTGGTACAGCGGCACATCATCAATCAGCGGCGACAACATCTACAAGGCCCAGTGCGATTTCATACGCGAAATAGCCTCGGCAGGGCCTTGTGTGATTGTGGGCCGTACCGCCGACTACGTGCTGCGCGACATGCCAAACGTGGTAAACATATTCGTACACGCTCCGATCGACGAATGTGCGCGCCGCATAATGCAGCGCAGCGAGGCCCCGCTCACCCATCAGCAAGCAATTACCTTGGCCCAGAAAACCAACAAACTAAGGGCCAATTTCTATAACTTCTATTCCGACAAGCACTGGGGGCGCTCCGACAGCTATCACCTGTCGGTCGACTCGTCGAGCATGCCATTTGACGAGCTTGTGGAATTCGTGGCCGACTTTGTCCGGCTCAAGCTCCGATGAACCCGACTTTTACAGCAACCTAACATAAATGACCATGACAGAAGACGTTATCAAGATTCTGCGTCAGGACACCGACGGACTCATATCCTACGAATACCTGGCCAACAATATCGACAGCATAAGCGCCGAAGATCTGAAACTGCTCATTGAAAATATGACCGGTGTGGACATGAACGGGCAGTTTCTGGCATCAGCGGCCCGCTACCTCCAGGCCATCGACCCGGTTCGCTTTGAAGAACCAATACGCAGCCTTACCGCCGCAACCATAGACAAGGACCGCGAGCACCGCTACCTGCCCGACCTGATGACATCGCTCTACGGCGAAGACTACAGGCAGAAAGCACCTCAGCTTGTACTTACCGACAACAATTTCCGACGGATATACAAACGGCTCTACCCCAAGGCCGACTCGCTGTAAGCACTCTACCAGCCTCCTACGAAACTACATATTATCAACATGATCAAGAATTTACTCTGCGCGGCAGCCCTGATTCTCTGCCTCGGCGCATGCGGAAACAAAAGCGGCGAAAACAACGCCAATTCCGCCGACTCAACCAAAAACGAAACTCAAATGCAAGACTCACAAAGACTTCCGGCCAAAGACGATGCCAAGGTGCTTATACACACCTCGGAAGGCGACATCACCGTACTGCTCTATGGCGATACCCCTCGCCACCGCGACAACTTCCTCAAACTCGTTGAAGAGAACTTCTACGACAGCACACTCTTCCACCGTGTAATCAACGAATTCATGGTACAGGCCGGCGACCCCGACTCGAAAACTGCCAAGCCCGGACAGCAGCTGGGCAGCGGCGACCCCGGCTATACCATCCCCGCCGAATTCTACTATCCGCACCACTTCCACAAACGCGGTGCCCTCTCGGCCGCCCGTACCGGCGACCAGGTTAACCCCCGAAAGGAATCAAGCGGCTCGCAGTTCTACATCGTCACCGGCAAGAAATACTCTGCCGCTGAACTGAGCCAGATGAGCGAGCAGATGAAGCAGCAGGCTATGTACAGCATCTTCGACAGCCTTGCCAACCAGAACATGGACCAGATTCGCCAGATGCAGCAGGCTCAGGACAACGCCGGCCTGAAAGCTCTGCAGGAGAAGCTCGTAGCCCAGGCCGAGGAAATCGCAGCCAAAGGCGACTACAGCATCCCGGCCGACGTGGCTAAGGTGTATGAAACAGTGGGCGGCACTCCCTTCCTCGACGGCCAGTACACCGTATTCGGCGAAGTACTCTCCGGCATGGACGTGGTAGAGAAAATCGAAAAGACACAGACCGACCGCAACGACCGTCCGACCAGCGACATCCGCATCCTCTCCGCCGAGGTCATCAAATGATATATCAGACATTTACACTTGCCAATGGCCTGCGTGTGGTTCACAACTGCGAACCCACGCGGGCCATGGTGGCCATTAATCTTCTATACAACGTAGGCTCGCGCGACGAATCGCGCGGGCTTACCGGCATTGCGCACCTGTTCGAACACCTCATGTTCGGCGGTTCGGCCAACGTGCCCGACTATTCCAAGGCCATTGAGGCCGCCGGAGGCAACGACAATGCCTGGACCTCGAACGACTTCACCAACTTCTACACCCAGGTACCCGCCCATAATGTCGAAACCGCCTTCTGGGCCGAGAGCGACCGCATGCTGGCCCTTTCGTTCGACCCGCATGTACTTCAGGTGCAGCGCCGCGTGGTTATCGAGGAGTTCAAACAACAATGCCTCAATCAGCCTTACGGCGACCTGATGCACGGCCTGCGCCGCGCCGCATACGCTGCCGGCCATCCTTACAGCTGGCCGGTGATAGGCATTGAGCCTGACCACATAGCCCGGGTGACCGAAGACGATGTCCGGCGCTGGTTCTACTCGCATTACGCCCCCAACAATGCCGTGCTGGCTGTGTGCGGCAACATTTCGGCGGAACGGACTCTTGAACTGGCCGAAAAATGGTTCGCGCCCATTCCGGCCCGCGAAATCGCCCCGCGACTGCTGCCCGACCCCGGGTTCCCCACCTCGGACGTACGCGTGGAAATGAGCGGCAACGTGCCCTCGACCATGATTGTTAAAGCAATACCTATGGCCCCGCACGGCACCCCGGACTACTACGTGGCCGACACCATCACCGACCTGCTGGCCAACGGACAGTCGTCGCGCTACGTGCGCCGGCTGATACACGGTCCGGAACCGATATTCGCCGGAGCCGAAGCCTCGATTATAGGCTCCGAACACGAAGGCCTGATGCTGCTGATGGCGCAGATGGCCGACGAATCGCCGCAGGCCATCGAAAGGGCTGAGCATATGCTGCTCGACGAGGCACGCCGCCTGGCGTTGCCGGGCGAAGTAAGCGAGTACGAGTTGCAACGGTCGTTCAACCGCTTTGAATTCACCTTCGAAAACTCCATGACCAACTATCTGGACCGCGCCCAGCAACTGGCATCGTCGGTGATGCACGGCAGCGACATAAACAGCAGGGTCGACCTGCAGCGCCGCACCACCCTCGACGACGTGTGCCGCGTAGCCGACAGGATGTTCAACCACACAGCCCACGTAACCCTGCTTTACCGACCCGAAAAATAATGGCACGAATACTTTCCATAGACTTCGGACGCCGGCGCTGCGGTATAGCAGTGACCGACCCCCTGTGCATAGTGGCCAACGGGCTTACCACCGTGGAAACTTCGCGCCTGCACGAATTCGTGTGCGACTACATCCGCCGCGAGGAAGTGAGCCTGGTTCTTGTGGGCCATCCTACCGACATGCACGGCAACGACAGCGACTCCATGCGCTACATCAACCCGTCAATCGGAAGGCTGCGCAAGCTCATAGCTCCTGTGCCGGTGGAGTTCTTCGACGAACGTTTCACCTCTGTGCTCGCCCACCGCGCCATGATTGAAGGCGGCATGCGCAAAATGGCCCGGCGCGACAAAGCCATAGTCGACGAAATCTCGGCCACCATCATACTCAACGATTATCTCCAAAGCCGGCAATACGGCTCAAAAATATAGCAACATGAAATTACCCGTATATCTC
>CAJUHX010000039.1:16845-18951 GCA_910586455.1 uncultured Muribaculaceae bacterium
ATCCGGTGCTCCGCGCCGTATCGACCGACATCACCCCCGACTATCCGGGCCTGAAAGAGCTTATAGCCGACATGTACGCGGCCATGTACGAGTCGGAAGGTGTCGGACTGGCCGCCCCGCAGATAGGCCGCAACGACCGCATTGTAGTTATCGACGCCGATCCGGTGAAAGACAGCTTTCCAGAATGTGCCGGACGCCGTATGACTCTTATCAATCCAACCGTGGAAGTTCTCGACGGCGACCGCACCTCCATGGGCGAAGGCTGCCTGAGCCTGCCCGGTATCAGCGAGAATGTGCCCCGTGTGGAACACATCATGCTCAAGTGGGTCGACGAGAACTTCGAACCTCACGAAGAAGAAATCTCCGGCTTTCTGGCCCGCATAGTGCAGCATGAGTGCGACCACCTCGATGGCAAAATGTTCATCGACCACATATCTCCCATCCGCAAGCAGCTTATAAAAGCCAAACTCAACAATATCCTCAACGGCAAAGTTAGCGTAGACTATCCGGTACGCTTCGCCCCCAAACACCGCAAATAATCCACCACCATTATGGCAGACGACAAAAAAATCATCTTCTCGATGGTAGGCGTGAGCAAGACCTACCCTCCGCAGAAACAAGTACTTAAAGACATCTATCTCAGCTTCTTCTACGGCGCTAAAATAGGCATCATCGGCCTGAACGGCAGCGGTAAGTCGTCGCTGCTGAAAATCATCGCCGGCATCGACAAGAGCTATCAGGGAGAGGTGGTATTCTCGCCGGGTTACTCGGTAGGATACCTCGAGCAGGAACCCAAGCTCGACGAAGGCAAGACCGTAATCGAAGTTGTGCGCGAAGGCGTACAGCCCATCATGGACCTGCTGGCCGAATTCGACAAAATCAACGAGGCATTCGGCGACCCCGACGCAGACTTCGACGCGCTGCTCGCACGCCAGGCCGAACTGCAGGACAAACTCGACGCAGCCGACGCCTGGAACATCGACTCAAAGCTCGAACGAGCCATGGACGCACTGCAGTGCCCGCCCGACGACCAGGTGGTCGACACCCTCTCCGGCGGCGAACGCCGCCGTGTGGCTCTCTGCCGCCTGCTGCTCCAGCAACCCGACGTGCTGCTGCTCGACGAACCTACCAACCACCTCGACGCCGAAAGCATCGACTGGCTCGAACAGCACCTGCAGCAGTACCCCGGCACTGTAATCGCCATTACCCACGACCGCTACTTCCTCGACCACGTGGCCGGCTGGATTCTTGAACTCGACCGCGGCGAAGGTATACCCTGGAAGGGCAACTACTCGAGCTGGCTCGACCAGAAAACCAAGCGCATGGCCATGGAAGAAAAGCAGGCCTCGAAACGCCGCAAGACCCTCGAGCGCGAGCTCGAATGGGTACGCATGGCTCCCAAGGCCCGTCAGGCCAAAGGAAAAGCCCGTCTGAGCAGCTACGACCGCCTGCTCAACGAAGACCAGAAACAGAAAGAGGAACGTCTGGAAATTTTCATCCCCAACGGCCCGCGTCTTGGCAACAAGGTAATCGAAGCCACAGGGCTGGCCAAGGCCTACGGCAAGAAACAGCTGTTCAAAGACCTCGACTTCCAGCTGCCGCCTAACGGCATCGTGGGCGTAATCGGTCCCAACGGCGCCGGCAAGACTACTCTTTTCCGCCTTATCATGGGCCAGGAGCAGGCCGACGCAGGCAGTTTCGACGTAGGCGAAACCGTAAAGGTGGCATACGTCGACCAGCGCCACCACGACCTGCTGCCCGAGAAAACCGTCTACGAGGTAATCAGTCAGGGTGTTGAATCGTTCCGCATGGGCGGTCGCGACGTCAACGCACGCGCATACCTGTCGAAATTCAACTTCACCGGCGCTGACCAGGAAAAGAAAATAGGTGTGCTGTCGGGCGGCGAACGCAACCGTCTGCACCTGGCAATGGCCCTGAAAGAAGAAGGCAACGTGCTGCTGCTCGACGAACCGACCAACGATATCGACGTGAACACACTGCGCGCCCTCGAGGAAGGTCTTGACGACTTCGCAGGCTGCGCCGTGGTTGTGAGCCACGACCGCTGGTTCCTCGACCGCATCTGCACCCACATACTGTCGTTCGAGG
>CAJUHX010000040.1 GCA_910586455.1 uncultured Muribaculaceae bacterium
CCGCTATACCGGACACCTGTACAACGGTGAGCCCTTCGACTCGTCGAGCAATGTCACCGCAACTTCGGTGCCGGGCATATACCGCACACGACTGAACCAAACCATTTCGGGCTGGGGCGTGGCTCTGTCCGACATGCGCGTGAAGGACACCGCCGAGGTTATCATTCCCTACGGCCTGGCCTACGGCTCCACCGGCGCCGGCACAGTAATTCTGCCCTACTCCAACCTCCGCTTCAACATCCGCCTCGAAGACATATACCGCTACGAAGCTTCGCCTTATTAATTTTATGAGTTTGTTTAAAAACTAATGTTAACGGCGGGCTTGCTTAAACTCCCGGCGTTCACATCAGTTATTAAACAAGCTCTAAATGTTGAATGTCAAATGCCTACTGACTTCGCCCGCCCGGACTTAATTTAGCATTTAACCTTTGACATTTAAAGTCAGATAAACAAAAAGTGTACCGCAAAGGAAAACTATATTTCAGATACGGCACCATGGGGTCGGCCAAAACCGCCCTGCTGCTTACCACCGCCTACAACTTCGAAGAGCGCGGCATGAGCTATGTGTGCATGAAACCCGCCACCGACACACGCGAAGGCGACAGCGTAATACGCTCGCGCATAGGCATAGAACGCAAATGCCGCTGGATATTCCGCGACACCGACCTCTATGCCCTCGCCCGACAGCTTTACCGCGACCACGGCGGACTCATCGACTGGTTTCTCATCGACGAAGCACAGTTCCTGACCGAGCCGCAGGTCGACCAGCTGTCCCGGATTGTCGACGATTTCGGGTCGAACGTTATCTGCTATGGCCTTCGGACCGACTTCCAAAGCCATTTGTTCGAAGGCTCGCGCCGACTGTTTGAAATCGCCGATACAATCGACGAAATCAAGTCGACATGCAACTGCGGACACAAAACCATCATCAACGCACGTATCGACGCCAACGGCGACTTTGTGGAAGAAGGAGCCCAGGTGGAAATAGGCGGCGATGACCGCTATGTGGCCGTATGCCGCAAATGCTGGCGCAACAAACGCATCGAACAGGCAACAAGAGGCGTTCTGCCTCTGATGTTCGATGATGAGGACGACGAGGGTACAGCCATAAAGGCCCTCGACGACAAAAACAAAAACACAATTCAATGATTCTTACCGACTTATCAGACCTTTACCGCTATCGCAGCCTCTCACCGGCCATTGCCGAAGCCATCGACTGGCTCAGCGCCAACCTCGAAGGCCTTGACTTCCAGCCCGGCGTAACCGAACTGCCTCACGGCATCAGCGTTAAGGCCGAGCGTGTAGCCATGACTCCGCGCGATGCAGCCGTGCTCGAGGCTCACCGCCGCTACATCGACATACATGTGCCGCTGAAAGGTGACGAAACCATGGGCTGGGCCCCTGTAGCCAGCCTGCAGTACACCCGCTCGCCTTACGATGAAGCCACCGACGCAGCCACCTTCGGCGACGCCGCCCACAGCCTGCTGCATGTACGCGTGGGCGAAGCTGCCATATTCTTCCCCGAGGATGCCCATGCCCCTAACATTGGCATTGGCAATCACCACAAACTGTGCATTAAGATACCCGTATGAAACACATTCTCCTCTCTCTCCTCTTATTCTGTTTTGCCTTGGCAGCCACTGTATCGGCGACAGCCAAGTCCTCTTTTAACAACGAATCTGTCAGCTACAAAGTAAAATACAAGTGGGGACTTATCAACAAGCATGCAGGCGACGTGACCATAAAGCTACACAGCGACGGCAACCGCTACCGCTCGCAGCTCGTAGCAGCGTCACAGCCCTGGGCCGATAAATTTTTCAAAGTCCGCGACACCCTCAACGGCACTTTCGCACACGGCACTCTGCGTCCGGAATTCTACGAAAAGATTGCCAACGAAGGCAGCGAGCGCAAGCACGACATTGTACGCTTCAGCTATAACGGCAACACCGTCACCGGCAAATGCGTGCGCAAGGTATGGAAAAAAGGCAAACAGAAAGTCGACGAATCGCGCACTCTCACCGCAAGGGGCACAACAGTCGACATGCTGACATCATTCTACTACATGCGCACTCTGCCATACGAACAATGGAAAAGCGGCCACAAAGAAGAGCTGAACATTTACTCGGGCAAGCGCAAGGAACTGCTCACCATAACCTATCACGGCATTGACGACGTAGAAACTGAAAACCACAGTTTCCGCTGCTACCACATAACATTCACATTCACCTCCGACGACAGGAAGAAAACTTCCGACGACATGGATGCTTGGATTACCACCGACTCGCGCCGCCTGCCGGTGCGTCTTGAAGGCACACTCCCGGTTGGCAAAGTCCACTGCCTCTACACCGGCAAATAACCCCGGAGTGAAGGCAGAAACTTTAGCATATATTTCCATTATATTGGTATTTTTGGCTTACAGATTCCATAAAATCCCATATAATTCGCTATCTTTGTAGAAATTATCACAATTTCTACAAATGCACACTTTCTTACGCTTTTTCGCCTTTGCCGGCATAGCTGCCGTTTGCACTTCAACAGCTTATGCACAAGCCGATTCCGTATTGACTCTCGACCAATGTATTGCTGTAGCGCTCAGCGATAACCCCACTATACGTATCGCCGACATGGAAATCACCCGTGTGGATTATACGCGCAAGGAAACTCTGGGGCAGCTGCTGCCATCGATTTCGTTCGGTGCCAATTATAACCGAATGCTTGCCAAGCAAGTAGCATACATGAACATGGACGATTTCGGCGACTTTGGCGCAATGGGCGGAACCGGAGGCGAAAACAATGATGAAACTGCGGCATCACGCGCGGCTTCTTCCGAAAATAAAAAAAGCGACAACGGCATAAAAATGGGCCTGGACAACTCGTACTCTCTCGGGTTCAGTGCCTCGCTGCCACTGATTGCCCCTCAGCTGTGGCAGTCGCTGTCGCTTACCGACAGTCAGATTCTACGCAGTGTCGAACAGGCGCGTTCGTCCAAGTTAGAACTCGTAAACCAAGTAAAAGCGGCATACTATGCCCTGATGCTGGCCGAAGACTCCAAACAGGTGATACAAGAGAGCTACGACATGGCCGCCTTCACCTACGAAACATACAGCAAACAATATCAAGCCGGCGCCGCGAGCGACTACGATGTGCTGCGTACTTCAGTGGCCATGAAGAATATAGAGCCGGAACTGATGCAGGCCGACGTGGCCATAAAACGCGCACGACTGCAACTACAGGTACTGATGGGGCTCGACAGCAGTTTCCCCGTTACGACATCGCAGCGGCTTAGCGACTACGAGCAGAATATGTACGCACAGGCTCTGAGTCTGAGCCACGACTACAGCGGCAACTCCGAGCTGCATCTCAACGCTATAGAAACCGACATCCTCGATCGCACAGTAAAACTGCAGAAAGCCGCCTACTACCCCACTCTGGCCCTCACGGCCAACTACAACTGGACTTCGTCGTCGAACGGCTCGCCGTTCAAGAATTTCCGCTGGAATCCTTATTCGATGGTAGGCATTACCCTGTCGGTGCCTCTGTTCGAGGGCGGTCAGCGCTATAATCGTGTGCGCCAGGCCACCATACAGGCCAACGAATTGCGTCTGCAGCGGGAGAACATCGAACGAAATGTTTCGATGCAGGTTAATCTCGCCATCGACAATATAGGCGTGAATGTCAAGCAGATTGCCAGCTGCTCCGAAAGTGTCAGCCAGGCCGAGCGCGCCCACCAGATAATGAAAGACAGCTTTGAAATAGGCGCGGCTACTTATCTCGACCTGCGCGACAGCGAACTCTCGCTCACCCGCGCGCGCCTCACCTACTATCAGGCTATTTACAATTACCTTATAGCCCTGAGCGAGCTTGAGTTACTGCAGGGCACCTATCCACTGGGCAAATAAAGTCGCAGCGACGCTGCTATATAAAAAACGAAACAAAACATCCGTTATGAGATACCTGATACCCCTGGCGGCAGCCGCCATTATGCTAAGCGGCTGCTCGAAGAAAGAAGCGGCCACCGCCGCCCCCGAAGAAGAAGAACTGCCACTGGTGGAAACCGATGTGGTAGCCGTACGCGAGATTCCGTTGAGCGAAACATACACCGCCAACATCGAAGCCGAGAACCTCAACAACATCGCACCGGCCACACCCAACCGTATCCGCCGGATACTGGTAGATGTGGGCGACCCCGTGCGACGAGGACAGACCCTGGTGGAACTCGATGCCGCAAATATCGACCAACTGAAAATTCAACTCGACCAGATTGAACGTGACTATAACCGTGCCGCCGAACTGCTGCGTATTGGCAGCGGCACCCAGATGGCGGTCGAGCAGGCCAAAGCACAGCTCGATGCCGCCAGAACCCAGTATCAGAACGCACGCGAAAACACCATTCTCACATCGCCTGTCAGCGGTGTGGTAACCGCACGCAACTACGACCCGGGCGATATGAGCGGCAATCTGCCCATTCTGAGCGTGGGTCAGATTAGCCCTGCGGTAAAAGCCGTAATAAACGTAACCGAGAACGACCTTACGCTGGTGCGCCGCGGCATGGAAGCTATGGTGAAATTCGATGCCTTCCCCGACGAGGCCTTCCATGGCACCGTCACCCGCATATCGCCGGCAATCGACCCTGCTACCCGCACTTTCGCCACTGAGGTTACTATCAGTAATCCCAAGGGCGAAATCAAACCGGGCCTGTTTGCCTACGTTACACTCGACTTCGGCAGCCGCAACAATGTAGTTGTACCCGACCGCGCAGTTGTAAAGCAGACCGGCAGCGGCAACAAGTTCGTGTACGTGTACAAAGGCGGCAAGGTCAGCTTCAACCTGGTGGAGCTTGGCCGACGCCTCGACAGCGGCTATGAGATTATAAGCGGTGTAGCCGACGGCGACTCCGTGGTCATAACCGGTCAGTCGCGTCTGGCCGACGGCGTTAGTGTAACCCTCAAGAAATAACACAAAGCAATGAGTTTATACGGCAACGCGGTAAAACGCCCCATTATGACCACCCTGTGCTTTGTGGCAGTGGTGATTATAGGTATGTTCTCGCTCCGGAGTCTTCCGATTGACCTGTATCCGGATATCGAAACAAACACCCTGATGGTAATGACCACCTACCAGGGTGCCAGCGCACAGGATATCGAACAGAACGTGACCCGACCGCTGGAAAATGTGCTCAATTCGGTGAGCAACCTCAAGCACATAACTTCGAAATCGCGCGAAAACATATCGGTGATAACTCTTGAATTCGAATATGGCGAGGACATCGACGTGCTGACCAATGATGTGCGCGATAAACTCGATTTGGTCAGTTCCATGCTGCCCGACGAGGTGGAGAACCCCACCATATTCAAATTCTCCACCGACATGATTCCCATCATACTGCTGTCGGTACAGGCCGACGAAAGTATGCCCGGTCTGTACAAGATACTCGACGACGCGGTAGCCAACCCTCTGGCCCGTGTCAACGGCGTGGGTTCGGTAAGTATATCTGGCGCTCCCGAACGCGAAATCCACATCTATGTCGACCCCGGACGCCTCGAGGCATATAACTTAAGCGTGGAGCAGATTTCGCAGGTAATAGCCGCCGAAAACCGCAACATACCCGGCGGTACATTCGACATCGGCTCCGAAACATATGCACTGCGCGTGCAGGGAGAGTTCGACTCGGCCGACCAGATGGCCAATCTGGTCGTTGGCTCGTACAACGGCGCAAACATATATCTGCGCGACGTGGCCCGCATCGACGACTCGCTCGAGGAACGTGCTCAGGAAACCTATAACAACGGACGCCGCGGCGCCATGATTGTAATCCAGAAACAATCGGGCGCGAACTCGGTGGAGATTTCCGACAAAGTTCTTGATATGCTGCCCTCGCTGCAGAAGCGTCTGCCATCCGACGTAAAACTCGACATCATCGTCGACACCTCCGACAACATCCGCAACACCATCGCCTCGCTGGTCGAAACGGTGATGTACGCCCTGCTGTTTGTGATTCTTGTGGTGTTTCTGTTCCTTGGCCGCTGGCGCGCCACCCTCATCATCACCATAACCATACCTATATCGCTGATAGCATCGTTCATATACCTCTATGCCACGGGCAATTCGCTGAATATAGTATCGCTGTCGGCGCTGTCGATTTCAATCGGTATGGTGGTTGACGACGCCATTGTAGTGCTTGAGAACGTTACCACCCATATCGAACGCGGAGCCGACCCTAAGCAGGCCGCCGTACACGGCACCAACGAAGTGGCAGTGTCGGTAATCGCCTCTACACTCACGCTTATAGCGGTGTTCTTCCCCCTCACCCTTGTCACCGGCATGACCGGCGTACTCTTCCGCCAGCTGGGCTGGATGGTCACCATCATGATGATTATCTCCACCGTGTGCGCCCTGTCGCTCACTCCCATGCTGTGCTCGCTGCTTCTGCGCCGCAACAACCGACACGGCAAGCTGTACAACTTCTTCTTCAAGCCTGTAAACCGCGGACTGGACTCCTTCGACAACGGCTATGCCCGGCTGCTGCACTGGGTCGTAGGCCACAAACTCGCTACAGTGATTATATGTATGGCCACCTTCGTGGGCTCGCTGTTCCTTATGAAGCATGTGGGCAGCGAATTCTTCCCCACCGCCGACGACGCCCGTCTGACCGTAAAACTCGAAATGCCCATAGGCACCCGCGCCGAAATCACCCGCGAGGTCACCGACCGTCTGGTAAAGGAGTGGCAGCAGAAATACCCCGAGATGGTAACCATAAACTATACCTCGGGTACCGCCTCGAGCGACAACACGTTCGCCTCGCTCAGCGACAACGGCCCTCACATTGTGGACATGAACATTCGCCTGCTCGACCCGGGCGAACGCGAACGTGGCATTGTGGAGATTGCCGGCCTGATGCGCGAAGACCTTAAGCAATATCCCGAGTTTAAGAAAGCCCAGGTGCGTGTAGGCGGCAACATGGGCATGGGCGGACAGGCCACGGTGGACTTCGAAATCTACGGCTACGACTTCACAGCCACCGACTCGGTGGCCGCGCGTCTGCGCCGCGAACTACAGGCCATACCGGGCACCGCCGACATCATGATTTCGCGTTCCGACTACCAGCCGGAATTTCAGGTTGATTTCGACCGCACCAAGTTGGCTCGATACGGTCTGAGCCTCAGTACTGCGGCCAATTATCTGCGTAACCGCATCAACGGCTCGATAGCATCGCGATTCCGCGAAGACGGCGAGGAATACGACATCAAAGTGATGTACGACCCCGAGGCCCGCACCTCGCTGAGCGACATCGAGAACATCCTCATCTATAATGCCCAGGGCCAAGGCGTGCGTGTGCGCGACGTAGGTACCGTGGTGGAACGCTTTACACCGCCCACCATTGAGCGCAAGGACCGCGAACGCATCATCACCGTAAGCACCACCGTACAGGACCGCCCCATGAATCTGGTGGTTAATGACGCCCAGGCAGCCATAGCGAAAATGGACATTCCGCAGGGCATACAGATTGAGCTTGCAGGTTCTTACGAAGACCAGCAGGAGTCGTTCGGCGACCTGCTGACTCTGGCGCTGCTCATAATCATTCTGGTGTATATAGTTATGGCTGCCCAGTTCGAGAGCTACACCTATCCGGCCATTATAATGACGTCGCTGCTGTTTGCGTTCTCGGGTGTGTTCATAATACTATATCTTTCGGGCCATACACTGAACGTAATGAGTATGATCGGCGCCATAATGCTTATTGGTATCGTGGTGAAAAACGGCATTGTGCTTATCGACTACATATCGCTTAACCGCGAACGCGGCATGTCGGTGCGCCGCTCGGTAATCTTAGGCGGCAAAAGCCGTCTGCGCCCGGTGGTTATGACCACCCTGACCACCATTCTGGGCATGGTGCCCATGGCTGTAGGCAGCGGTCAGGGTTCGGAAATGTGGCGCCCGATGGGTACGGCGGTAATCGGCGGTCTTACATTCTCAACGATCCTTACCCTGCTGTTCGTGCCGGTGCTGTACTGCGTGTTCGCCGGAACCGGCATCAAACGTCAGCGCCGTAAATTACGCAAAATAAATAACTGAACATGAAAGCAGTATTCATAACTTTCGACCAGGCGCACTACGAGCGCATAATTGATATACTCGACCGGCAGAGCTGCCGCGGATTCACCGCATGGCCACAGGTATCAGGCCGCGGTAGCCGCGACGGCGAACCGCATTACGGTTCGCATGCGTGGCCATCGCTGGCCCAGGCCATTATGACAGTCGTAGAGGATTCACGCCTGCAGGCGTTGCTTGCACAGCTTAAGGCCCTCGATGACGAACGACCTAAACTCGGCCTGCGCGCCTTTGTACTTCCCGTAGAACAGGCAATATAAGATAAACTCCTACTATAACAGGATTTAGAATAATCTCACGCAGAGCACACAGCATTTTTATATTAATGCTTTAACAGTCAGCCTCTTGACAACAGACGTTATTTGTCCGCGGGCGCTTGATGTGTACTCTGCGTGAGATTATTCAGCTTAACAGCATATTTTTAAATAATGTTAAATATAGAAAATTCTTGCTCAAAAATTATGTTGTATAACATAAAAATAGTAACTTTGCATCAGTTTTTCATGGTATTAGATTTAAGGTAAGAAGATTAATCGTCGGGATGACGGTTAATTTTTTTTTTGCACCGGTTTGAGTATATAATCAGCCGCCTGTTTATCAATAAATAAGCAGGCGTTTATTGTATGCTGACAGCCGTATATTAGCCTGACACCTCCTGTCCGGCATGGCATAGTTGCCTAATATGATACTTTTAACGCCCGTTTTTATATTACTGTCGCGATTTTTCACTAACTTCGCAATATGAAATACCTTGTTACCGGTGGCGCCGGATTCATCGGCACCAACTTCGTGAAATATATTATTGATGTACACGGCAAGGATGCCGACATCTGTGTGCTCGACGCTCTGACCTACGCCGGCAACCTCTCCTCGCTGCACCGGGAGCTGCAGCTGCCCAACGTGCATTTTGTCCATGCCGACATTGGCGACAAGGCAGCCATAACTGAAATTATGAGCGACTTCGACCCCGATTTCGTGGTGAATTTCGCCGCCGAAAGCCACGTGGACCGGTCAATCGACGACCCCGGCATTTTTCTACGCACCAATATACTCGGCACTCAGAATCTTATGGACTGCTGCCGTGCCGCCTGGAGCTGTCCGGAAGGCGGTTACCGAAGCGGCAAACGCTTTCTGCAGGTCAGTACCGACGAGGTGTATGGCTCGCTGGAGCGCGACCTGCCCGACGGCCGTAGCTTTGAGATTCCCGAACCGCTGTGCCGTGCAGCCGGCGGACGCACCGAATCTGTAGCCTACGGCTCGGAATTCTTTACCGAGGATTGCCCGCTGCAGCCACGCTCGCCATACTCGGCGTCGAAAGCATCGGCCGACATGCTGGTACTGTCGTACGTACACACTTACGGATTCCCGGCGCTTATTACCCGCTGCAGCAACAACTACGGTCCATATCAGTTTCCTGAGAAACTGATACCGCTGGTTATAAACAATATACTGCAAGGCAAGCCGCTGCCTGTGTACGGCGACGGCCGCAACGTGCGCGATTGGCTCTATGTAACCGACCACTGCGCGGCTATCGACACCGTGCTGCTACACGGCCGGCTCGGCGAGGCATATAACATAGGCGGCTTCAACGAGAAGCAGAATATCGACATCGTAGAAATGATTATCGACCAAGTGGCCGACCTGTGCCGCAGCCACGAGAAGTACCGCAGCCTGCTCTGCAATCCTCAACAGTTACCCGACCGCAGCCTCATACGCTTTGTAACCGATCGACCCGGCCACGATGCCCGCTATGCCATCGACCCGGCCAAAACCGCAGCCGAGCTGGGCTGGGCGCCCCGGATTCCTTTTGCCGACGGCTTGCCTGAAACCGTACGCTGGTATCTCGACAACCGCAGCTGGGTAACAGACATAGTAGAAGGCGACTACCAGAAGTATTACGATAAAATGTATTCCAACCGATGAAAGGCATTGTACTTGCCGGCGGCAGCGGAACCCGCCTCTATCCTATTACGAAAGGACAGTCGAAACAGCTTGTGCCTGTTTACGACAAGCCCATGATATATTATCCGCTGTCGGCTCTCATGCTGGCCGGCATACGCGATATATTAATAATTTCCACGCCCGACGACCTGCCCGGATTCCGGCGTCTGCTGGGCGACGGCTCCGACCTGGGCGTACACTTCAGCTATGCCGAGCAGCCACGGCCCGAAGGCCTGGCGCAAGCCTTCATCATAGCCTGCGAATGGCTCGCCGGCGACGACGTCTGTCTGGTTTTAGGCGACAATATTTTTTACGGCCAGGGCTTTACCGGCATGATGATGCGTGCCAAGGAGCATGTGGCCGGCGGCGAAGCGGTGGTATTCGGCTACCCGGTCACCGACCCTCGGCGCTACGGTGTGGTGACCCTCGACTCCCAGGGGCGTGCCATTGAGATTGTTGAAAAACCCGAGCACCCCAACAGCGACAAGGCCGTGGTAGGGCTGTATTTTTATCCTGCCGACGTTGTCGACATAGCAGCCGCCGTAAAGCCATCAGCCCGCGGCGAACTGGAAATAACCTCGGTAAATGCCGAGTATATGTGCCAACAGCGCCTGCACGTGGAGTGCTTCGGCCGAGGTTTCGCATGGCTCGATACAGGTACTGTCGACTCTCTGATGGAGGCCTCGGCCTTTGTCGAAGCCATACAGAAGCGTCAGGGGCTGAAAATAGCCGTGCTGGAGGAAGTAGCATTCCGCCGCGGATTCATTGACCGCGAGCAGCTGCGGCGTCTGGCACAGCCCATGTTGTCGAACGAATACGGCCAATACCTCTCACGATTAGCCGATGAACAATAAAAAGACTTACACCTTCCTCAACCTTGCCACTGTCAATGAGCCTTTCAACGCCCCGATTAAGGAGGCGCTGTGCCGTGTGGCCGACAGCGGACGCTTTATCGGCGGTCCTGAAAACGAAGAGTTCGAACAGCGTATGGCCGCACTTACCGGTGCGTCATGCGCCATAGGCGTAAGCAACGGCCTCGATGCCCTGCGCCTTATTCTGCGCGGCTATATCGAACTCGGACGTCTGCACCCGGGCGACGAAGTAATAGTGCCGGCCAACACCTACATTGCAAGCGTATTGGCCGTGAGCGACTGCGGTCTGGTGCCGGTGCCGGTGGAACCGCGGCGCGACACCATGAATATCGACACGCGGCGAATCGAGGCTGCCATCACCACACGCACCCGAGCCATTATGCCTGTGCACCTCTACGGACGTATCGCCACCGACGACCGGCTGCTCGAGCTGGCCGCACGCCACCGGCTGCTCGTAATCGAGGATGCCGCCCAGGCTATCGGTGCCCGCGACGAGCACGGACGCGCCGCCGGTGCCATAGGCCATGCCGCCGGATTCAGTTTCTACCCCACCAAAAATATAGGCGCGCTGGGCGATGCCGGTGCCATAACCACCTCCGACCCCGAACTGGCGCAGGTGGTGTCGGCTCTGCGCAATTACGGCTGTGACTACACCTATCACAACATTTACCGGGGGCTGAACTGCCGCCTCGACCCCATGCAGGCAGCCGTAATCAATGTAAAACTGCCTCATACCGCCCAGGTCAACGCCTACCGCCGACGTCTGGCCGCCATATACAATTCCGAGATAAACAACCCGCTGATTGAAAAACCCCTTTTCGAGCCCGACGACTATTGCGTATGGCATCAGTACGTGGTGAAGACCACCCGACGCGACCACTTCCGCGACTATCTGGCCGAAAACGGCGTGGAAACCCTCGTACACTATCCGGTGCCACCACACCTGCAGCCCTGCTACCCCGGCCTGGCAGGCTTGTCGTTGCCCTTAGCCGAGCAACTGGGTCGCCAAGTACTGAGCCTGCCCATAACCGCCTGCACATCGGAACAGGACGCCTACGAAATCAGCGCCATAATAAACCGATACACAAATGATTGACCGCAATACCTTCGGCAACCGAACTGCTCTGTTCCATACTTTCGGCTGCAAGCTCAACTTCTCCGAAACTTCATCCATAGCACGCCAGCTGGCCGAAAAAGGCATTCGCCGGATTACTCCGGGCGAAACTCCCGACATAATTGTGGTAAATACCTGCAGCGTAACCGAACTGGCCGACAAGAAGTGCCGCCAGACCATACGCTCGCTGCACCGCCGCTTTCCGCAGGCGGCCATACTCGTCACAGGCTGCTACGCACAGCTGAAGTCCGACGAGGTCGCAGGGCTTCCGGGCGTGGCTGTGGTGGCCGGAACCGACCGCAAGGACCGCATTGTGGACTTCCTCGACAAATTCACGGCCGACGGCAGCAACACGCTGTCGGTCGACCCGGCACGCGATTTCCGCCACTTCACTCCCAGCTGCGAATGTGGCGACCGTACCCGCTATTTTCTTAAAGTTCAGGACGGCTGCGACTACTGGTGCAGCTACTGTACCATTCCCGCGGCCCGCGGGCGCTCCCGCTCAGGCACTATCGACCAGATGGTAGCCCAGGCTGCCGATGTGGCCGCACGCGGCGGCAAGGAAATTGTAATTACAGGAGTGAACATAGGAGATTTCGGACGGCTCAACGGCGAATCGTTCGCAGACCTCGTGCGCGCCCTCGACCGGGTGGAGGGCATCGAACGCTACCGCATATCATCAATTGAGCCGAATCTGCTCACCGACGACATAATCGACTTTGTAGCCGGAAGCAAGCGCTTCATGCCTCACTTCCACATTCCGCTGCAGAGCGGCTCCGACCAAGTGCTGCGCCTGATGCGCCGCCGCTACGACACCGAACTGTTCGCCCATAAAATCAATTGTATACGCCGGTCGATGCCCCACGCTTTCATCGGCATCGACCTGATTGTGGGCGCCCGCGGCGAAACCGAAGAGTATTTCAACGATTCATGCCGTTTTATCGAGTCACTGCCGCTGTCGCGCCTACACGTATTTACATACTCGGAGCGCCCCGGCACACGCGCACTGGAGATTCCGCATGTGGTCAGCGAGGCAGAAAAACACAAGCGCACACGCCGCATGCTGGCCATAAGCGAACAAATGCTCACCCGGTTTACGGCCGGCTTCGAAAACTCCGTACGGCCAATGCTCTTTGAACATCCACGCCCGGACCACCCCTGCGGCGGCTTCACCGACAATTATCTGAAAGTGGAGCTGCAGAACCTCCCGGCCGATTTCAACCCCATGGCCTACGACAACCGCATTGTGCCCGTGCGGCTCGGACGCCCCATACCCGAACGCGAAACCGTGGAGGGTTTCCTTCTATGAGCCGTATCAGATACGCACTGCTCGGCGCATTTCTGCACACCCTGGCACTGCTGCCGTTGTGGCTGCTGTACCGTCTGAGCGACATCGCCGGCTTTCTGCTCTGCCACGTAGTGCGCTACCGCCGTACGACAGTGCACAAAAATCTGACCGAGAGCTTTCCGGAGCTGTCACACAAAGAAATCAACGCCATCGAACGCCGCTTCTACCGCAACTTCACCGACTACGTGGTAGAAACCATAAAACTGCTCCATATCAGCGATAAAAACATAGCCAAACGCATACACTTCGAAGGCATCGACATCATCGACCGCCACCTGGCCGAAGGCCGCAGCGTGGCATGCTACTTCTCGCACTGCGGCAACTGGGAGTGGGGAACATCAGTGACACTCCACAGCCGTTACGGCAACGTGGCCGACGTAGCCTACTGCCAGGTATACCGACCACTCAAAAACAAATGGTTCAACGACCTCATGCTGCGTCTGCGCAGCCGCTTCGGCTCCGTATCGCTACCCAAACGCACCACACTGCGCCATCTGCTGGAATACCGCAGAAACGGCGTGCGCACCGTCACCGGCTTCATGTCCGACCAGAAGCCGGGATCGGGCGACACCACCCATATCCTTGAATTCCTCAACCACCCCACAGCCATGATTAGCGGCACCGAACAGCTGGCACGACGACTCGACATGGCCGTCGTATACTTGGACATGTACAAACCCAGCAGAGGTCACTACCGCATAGTAGTGCGCCCCCTGTGCGACTCCGCCAAAGACACCCCTGAAGGCCGGCTCACCGCCCTTTACGCCGACATGCTCCAGCAGACCATACGGCGCAACCCCTCCATCTGGCTCTGGAGCCACAAACGCTGGAAAAACCCCGTGCCCGGAGAGCCCACGGACAGCAAATCTCCCCAACATAAAAACGGCCACACGAAACACCCTGCAAAACAATGAAAACCGCAGTAGTAATATTAAACTGGAACGGCGCCGACCTGCTCCGCCGCTATCTGCCCTCGGTAATAGCGGGCACCGACCCCTCCCTGGCCAAAGTGATTGTAGCCGACAACGGCTCGACCGACAACTCCATACAGCTGCTCAACGAAGAATACCCCGCCGTAGAACTGCTGCCCTTCAGCGAAAACTACGGCTTTGCCGAAGGCTACAACCGCGCTATAGCCATTCTGGCCGAGCGTTTCGAATACATAGTGCTGCTCAACTCCGACGTCGCCGTAAAGCCCGGCTGGATAACACCACTGATAGAATACCTCGACGCCAACCCCGACTGCGCCGCCGTACAGCCCAAACTACTCAGCGACACCCGCCGAAGCCACTTCGAATACGCCGGCGCCGCAGGCGGATTCATCGACCGCAACGGCTACCCCTACTGCCGTGGACGGATATTCAACGTCTGCGAACCCGACAACGGCCAGTACGACACTACAGCCGACGTGATGTGGGCCTCAGGTGCGGCTCTGACCGTGCGCAGCAGCGTGTACCTCAGTTGCGGAGGACTCGACAAAGACTTCTTCGCCCACATGGAAGAAATCGACCTCTGCTGGCGCATGCGCCTGGCCGGCTGGAAGCTCGCCGCAGTACCCGCATCGGTAATATACCACCTCGGAGGTGGCTCGCTGCCGGCCGAAAACCCGCGGAAGACATACCTCAACTTCCGCAACAACCTGCTGATGCTGCATAAAAACCTGCCGGACAGCACCCGACGCTCAACCCTGCTGCGCCGCCGACTGCTCGACACCATTGCCTGGGCGAAATATGTGGCGACCCTCGACTTCAAAAACGCCGCCGCAATATGGCGCGCTCACCGCGACTTCGCCCGCATGCGACATAACTACGACAGCATGCCCCGCCCGGCAGTCGACCTTATCAAAGGACGCCCGAACATACTGGTACAGTTCTACCTGCGCAGGCGCAAAACATTCGACAGCCTTTAACGCCGCATACAAAGCCATCTCTACATAAAGCGAAACATCCAAAATAATTTTGCCACCTAATTTTTAATTACTATATTTGCAGCAATTAAGCGGCCGCAGCGCCGCAGACCTTAAAAACACAACTAATATAAAATATACCACTATGTCAAAAGTTACAGTAGTAGGCGCCGGCAACGTAGGCGCAACTTGTGCAAATGTGTTAGTAACCAATCAGATTGCTGACGAAGTAGTACTCCTCGACATCAAAGAAGGCGTATCGGAAGGCAAAGCCATGGACATCATGCAGACCGCCAACATCCTCGGCACCAACACCCGCCTGGTAGGCGTTACCAACGACTACAAAATGACCGAAGGCTCCGACATGGTGGTCATCACCTCCGGCATCCCCCGCAAGCCCGGCATGACCCGCGAAGAACTCATCGGCGTTAACGCAGGTATCGTAAAATCCGTTACAGACCAGATTCTCGCCCACTCGCCCAACGCAATCATCCTGTGCGTGTCTAACCCCATGGACACCATGACATACCTCATCCACAAAGTAAGCGGCCTGCCCAAACACCGCATCATCGGCATGGGCGGCGCACTCGACAGCGCTCGCTTCAAATACTTCCTCAGCCTCGCTCTCGGTGCAAACGCTACTGAAATCGAAGGCATCGTAATCGGCGGCCACGGCGACACCACCATGATACCCCTGACCCGCTACGCAGCATACCGCGGCATCCCCGCAAGCTCGCTCCTCCCCGCCGAACAGCTCGAAAAAGTAGCAGCCGACACCATGGTAGGCGGCGCAACCCTTACCAAACTCCTCGGCACCTCGGCATGGTACGCACCCGGTGCAGCAGCAGCTCAGGTATGCGCGGCAGTACTTCACGACCAGAAGAAACTCATCAGCTGCTCAGCCCTGCTCGACGGCGAATACGGCGAAAAAGACCTCTGCATCGGCGTACCCTGTATCCTGGGTAAGAACGGTATCGAAAAAATCGTTGAATTCGACCTCAACGACAAAGAAAAAGAACTCTTCAAAGCCAGCGCAGAAGCAGTTCGTAAAACCAACGCAGCCCTCGCACAGTAATGAAAAAGATTGTATACCTGTTCGCCGCAGCAGCACTCATGCTCACCGCATCGTGTGCAAAAACCGCTGAACAATCGGCCGACAACGCAACCGAAAACCAGGCAAAAGAGCAATTCGAAGAAAACATCGACAACGGCAGCAACCCTCAGGTAGAAACCAAAAAGGCATCAAACCTCATCGAACTCGCCGGTGACGACCTCGAACAGCTCACAGCCGAAAAAGGTCAGGTACTCGCCATCGACTTCGGCGCAACATGGTGCGGCCCCTGCCAGAAGTTCCACCCCACCTTCGACGAAGCTGCCCTTAAATTCCCCGCAGTGAAATTCGTTTACGTCGACGTAGACGAAAACCCCGGAGCAGCCGAAAAATACAACGTCGAAGCCGTTCCCACCATCATAGTGGTAGACACCAAAGGCAACGAAACCCGCTACACAGGTATCGACGAACTCCTGCCCTCCGACAAATTCTTCACCATCATCGAGAACGCGTCGAAATAAACAAACAAAAACAACCCCACAACAAGTGCGCACGGCAGACATGTCGTGCGCACTTGCATGCCTACTGTACACAAACAACACAACGGAATGGAATCCATAAAATACATCTATAAAATAGGCAAAGGCCCCAGCAGCTCACACACCATGGGCCCGCGCAAAGCCGCCAAGCAATTCCTCGACGAACTGCCGGCAAATGCAAAATCATGCAAAGTAACCCTGTACGGCGCACTCGCAGCCACCGGAAAAGGACACCTCACAGACCGCGCCATACTCGAAGTACTCACCCCCCGCATACCCACCGAAATACTCTGGGCGCCCGAAACAATCCTGCCATTCCACACCAACGGCATGAACTACACCGCATTCGACGCCGACGGAAACCAGATAGCCAACCGCACCTACTACTCCATAGGCGGAGGCGACATAGTACTCGAAGGCGAAAGCCGCACCAAAACCGAAAGCATATACAAACTCACCAAAATAAAAGACATACAGCGCTGGTGCGAAAAAACCGGCAAAAGCTACTGGGAATACGTCGACGAAATCGAAGGCCCCGAAATATGGGAATACCTTGCCAAAGTATGGCAAGTGATGAAAGCCGCAGTCGAACGCGGCGTCGAAGCCGAAGGCGTACTCCCCGGCGGCCTCGGCGTACGCCGTAAAGCAGTCAGCTACTACGTACACGCAGCCGGCTACGCCCAATCACTCAAATCGCGCGGCCTCGTCTATGCCTATGCACTCGCCGTAAGCGAAGAAAACGCCTCAGGCGGCGAAATCGTCACAGCCCCCACCTGCGGCAGCTGCGGCATAGTACCCGCCGTACTCTACCATCTCCACCACTCCAAAGGCTTCAGCGAAAAACGCATACTCCGCGCACTCGCCACAGCCGGCCTATTCGGCAACGTAGTCAAATACAACGCCTCAGTAAGCGGCGCCGAAGTAGGTTGCCAAGGCGAAGTAGGCGTAGCCTGCGCAATGGCAGCAGCAGCAGCATCGCAACTCTTCGGCGGCACACCCGCACAAATCGAATACTCCGCAGAAATGGGCCTCGAACACCACTTAGGCCTCACCTGCGACCCCGTATGCGGCCTCGTACAGATACCCTGCATCGAACGCAACGCCTACGCCGCCGCCCGAGCCCTCGACGCAAACCTCTACGCCGCCTTCTCCGACGGACGCCACAGCGTAGACTTCGACCGCATAGTAGAAGTAATGAAGCAGACCGGACACGACATACCCTCGCTCTACAAAGAAACCTCCCAGGGCGGTCTGGCAGCCATAAAATAATTTTCTTGAAAAAAACATCAAAAAAATTTGCACAATAAAAAAATTAGCCGTGACTTCCCGAGTTTGGGAGTTAAGGCATATAACAATCGGACACTCAGATAATTATGAG
>CAJUHX010000041.1 GCA_910586455.1 uncultured Muribaculaceae bacterium
CTCGCTGTCGTGGAAAGAGGGCGCCGAACCTGTACGCTGGAGCTGCGACGGCTCGCCCGAATACACCATGGAGAAAGGCGACCGCAGCGACCGTGGCACCGACATTGTGCTGTACATCGATGACGACAGCAAAGAATTCCTCGAGCAGACTCGAATCGACACCCTGCTGAAGAAGTACTGCCGCTTCCTGCCCGTGCCTGTAATATCCGGCTTCGAACAGGAGTGGAAAGACGGTAAGATGACCGATACCGACCGCCCCAAGGTTATCAACAACACCGAGCCTCAGTGGACCCGGAAGCCCAGCGAACTCACCGACGAGGATTACCGCAACTTCTACCGCGAGCTGTATCCCGGCCAGGACGACCCATTGTTCTGGATTCACCTCAACGTAGACTATCCTTTCACCCTCACCGGAATTCTGTTCTTCCCCAAAATCAAGAACAATATCGAGGTGACCAAAAACCGCATACAGCTCTACTGCAACCAGGTATATGTCACCGACTCGGTGGAAGGCGTGGTACCCGAATTCATGATGCTGATGCAGGGTGTAATCGACTCGCCCGACATTCCGCTGAACGTATCGCGCTCGTACCTGCAGAGCGATACCGCCGTGAAAAAGATTTCGAGCTACATCACCAAGAAGGTGGCACAGCGCCTCGAAGACATATTCAAGAACGACCGCAGCGACTACGAGCAGAAGTGGGACGACATAAAGATTTTTATCGAATACGGCATGCTCACCGACCAGAAGTTCGCCGATTCGGCCATGAAGTTCGTGCTGCTCAAGGACAGCGAGGGCAAATACTACACTCCCGAAGAATACAAACTGCTGGTAGAAGCCGCCCAAACCGACAAGGACGGCGACATAATCTACCTCTATGCCACCGACCCCACCGCCCAGTACAGCTACATCAAAGCGGCCACTGACCGAGGCTACTCGGTACTGGTGATGGACGGACAGCTCGACAGCCACTTCGTAGGCCTGCTTGAAAGCAAACTCGAAAAAACCCGCTTTGTACGCGTTGACTCCGATGTGCTCGACAACCTCATCCGCCGCGACAATAAGCGCGACGTAGAGCTTACACCGCTGCAGCGCAACATTCTCACCACTGCATTCCGCAGCCAGGTGCCGCAGGTGGAGAAAGCCGACTTCCTGGTAAGCTTCGAGGCCCTCAACGCCGCCGACATGCCCATTGTAATCACTCAGAACGAGTACATGCGACGCATGAAAGACATGGCCGCCATGCAGCCCGGCATGAGTTTCTACGCCGACATGCCCGACAGCTATAATCTGGTGGTGAATACCGAACACCCGCTGGTTCAGCAGATTCGCGACTCCGCACAGAAGGCAGTAGGCGCAAGCGTAGAACCACTGGCCGAAACAGTAGAGAAGTCGAACAGCGAAATCACTGCCCTGCGCGACGCCGCCGGCAATGACAAACAGCCCGATGCCGAGGCTCAGCAGAAAATCAACGACCTTGAAAAAAGCGTCGCCGAAGCACGCGAGTCGCAGGAGAAGATTGTGAGCGAATACGCTGCCGGCCAGCCGCTGATAAAGCAACTGATTGACCTGGCTCTGCTTGGCAACGGTCTGCTCCGCGGTCAGGCCCTGAGCGACTTCATCAGCCGCTCGGTAGGCCTTCTGAAATAACACCGCATACATTTTTACCGACGGCCATTCCCTCGTGGATGGCCGTTTTTTTATACTCCGGCCCGGACGGTTTCACTCATATTTAATAAAAAAAGTTAAAGATTCAGCTGCTTTCGCACTCTATAGGCATATTTAACATTCGACGTTAACACATTAATTGTTATAATTGTAATTTTGTGGAACCAATCAGGAGGTGGTAGCAGCCGCCTCCTGCTCATCACAGAAAAAAATAACAAAACAATATCAATTTATGGCAGAATCTGTAAATATCAGAGAACTCAATGAGCTCGTAGCCGGCAAAAGCGACTTTATCGAACTCATCACCCGTGGCATGGACACCACTATCGTAGGTCAGAAGCACCTTATAGAATCGCTTCTCATTGCCCTCCTCTCCAATGGCCACGTACTCCTCGAAGGCGTTCCCGGTCTGGCCAAAACCCTTGCCATCAAAACCTTATCACAGCTTATCGATGCAAAATACAGCCGTATACAGTTCACCCCCGACCTGCTGCCGGCCGACGTTGTCGGCACCATGGTGTACAGTGTCAAGAGCGAACAGTTTCAGGTAAAGAAAGGCCCAATCTTCGCCAACTTCGTGCTGGCCGACGAAATCAACCGTGCGCCCGCCAAAGTGCAGAGCGCGCTGCTCGAAGCCATGCAGGAACGCCAGGTGACCATCGGAGATAATACTTTCGGCCTCGACGAACCCTTCCTGGTAATGGCCACCCAGAACCCTGTGGAGCAGGAAGGCACCTACCCTCTGCCCGAGGCACAGGTTGACCGTTTCCTGATGAAAGTAGTGATTGGCTACCCCACCAAGGAAGAAGAAAAGATAATCATACGCCAGAATATAGCCCGCGAACGCCCGGTGGTACGCCCCGTACTCCATCCGCGCGAAATCATCGAGGCCCAGAAAGTGGTAGAGCAGATTTACGTCGACGAGAAAATCGAACGCTATATTGTAGACCTGGTGTTCGCCACCCGCTTCCCGACCGAATACGGCCTCAACGACCTGGCAGGCCTGATTTCGTTCGGAGCCTCGCCGCGTGCCTCCATCTCGCTGGCCCGCGCCGCCCGCGCCTACGCATTCCTGCACCAGCGCGGCTTTGTAGTGCCCGAAGACGTTATTGCGGTAAGCCACGATGTTCTCCGCCACCGTATCGGCATCACATACGAAGCCGAGGCTAACAACATCAGTACCGACGAGATTATCACCGATATTCTCGACAAGGTACAGGTGCCCTAAGCGCTTAAAATTATACATTTAACATTATCGAAGTGGACTCATCCGAACTGATAAAAAAGGTCAGAAAAATCGAAATCAAATCGAGGGGACTGTCGCAGAACGTGTTCGCCGGCGAATATCACTCGGCCTTCAAGGGCCGTGGCATGATGTTCAGCGAAGTGCGCGAATACCAGTACGGCGACGATATCCGCGACATCGACTGGAATGTGACCGCACGCCACAACAAGCCCTACGTGAAAGTGTTTGAGGAAGAACGCGAACTCACGGTGATGCTGCTTGTCGACGTGTCGGGCAGCGGTTCGTTTGGTGCCGTAGGCCCCGAAAAGCGCGACATGATTGCCGAAATTTCGGCCACTCTGGCTTTTTCGGCCATAAGCAACAACGATAAAATCGGTGCGATTTTCTTTTCCGACAGGATTGAGAAATTCATTCCTCCCAAAAAAGGCAAGCGCCACATTCTTATGATTGTGAGCCAGCTGCTGGACTTTCAGCCTCAGAGCCGCGGCACCGACATAGCCGGAGCCCTGAAGTTCTTTACCGATGCGCTGAAAAAGAAGAGCACCGCATTTCTGATTTCCGATTTTATTGATAATTCCGACTACGACAAGCCCTTGTCGGTAGCTCGCAACCGCCACGACCTCATGGCCATACAGGTGTATGACCGCCGCGACGCCTCGATGCCCGACGTTGGCCTGGTGCGCATGGCCGACCTCGAGAGTGGCTCGACCCGCTGGGTGAATACATCATCGAAGAAAGTCCGCAAGGCCTACGACCGCTGGTGGTACGAACGCCAACAGCTTATGAGCAGCAGGCTTAAGCACTCGAAGGTGGATTTCGCCTCCGTGGCCACCGACGAAGACTATGTGAAAGCCCTGATGGGATTGTTTAAACAACGCGGACGCCGCTAATTTACTATTATGAAAAAGTATCTGCATATAATAGCAGGAGCAATGCTGGCGTTTGCACCGGTGGCCGGTGCAAACGCACAGCAGCTGAGCGTCAAAGCCACCGCCGACTCCATGCAGTTGCTGATGGGTTCCAAAGCCACGCTGCATGTGGAGGTTATCAAGCCCGCCGGACCGGGTGTGCTGGCCGGTGCGCCACAGGTCGGACAGGCTTTCGGAGGTGTCGACATTCTCGAATCCGACGTCGACTCCACCGACCTTGGCAACGGACGCACTCAGCTCGACTTCACATACACCTACCAGGCATTCGACCCGGGCCCACAGACTCTGCCCGCCATGACATACCATATACCGGGCGACTCGGCCAAGACCGACCCTCTGGTACTGAAGGTATTCGCCATGGATGTCGACTCACTGGCCACAACCAACCCCAATGTGCCCGTAATGACTGTAGAGCGCAAATGGGTCGACTATATCCCGGACGCCGTGGCCGACTACTGGTGGCTGTGGCTGCTGGGCATGCTGCTCATAGGCAGTGTGGTATTGATATGGTGGCTTATAGTGAAGAAAGGCCGCCTGAAACGTGTGGCCGCAGTGTTCCGCAAGCCGCCTGAGGCTCCTTTTGACCGCGCCATACGCCGTCTGAACGAGATTCGCCAGCAGCGTCTGGCCCAGTCGGGCAACGACAAACACTACTTCACCGAACTCACCGATGTACTCCGCACCTATCTCAACGGTCGCTTCGGAATCTATGCCATGGAGATGACCTCCAAGCAGATTGTCGAGGCCATGCAGGCCAATGCCGAAACAGCCCGCTTTACCGAGCAGATTTCGCCGGTGCTGCAACTTGCCGATATTGTGAAATTCGCAAAAATGCGCACCACCGTTGATGAAAACCAGAACGCTTACGCCGAAGTCCGCAAGCTGGTTGAACTGACCAAGCCCGTCGAGGAAACCCAAGAAACACCCTCGCGACAACAGCGACGCAAGAAAAACCGCGGCAAAAACAAAAAGTAGCCTAAACATTTAACAGCCTATAAACATCAAATAAATGCAGTTTGCTCATCCGAAATTCTTATGGTTCTTCCTTGTGATGATACCGCTTGTGGTATGGTACGTGCTCAAACAGTGTAACGCACGCCCAAGCCTGGCAGTATCGTCGGTGGCCGCTTTCGCAGGCATAGGCCGCTCATGGCGCCAGTACGTGCGCCATCTGCTGTTTGTGCTGCGTCTGGCCGCGCTGGGCTGCCTGATTGTAATTCTGGCTCGTCCGCAGGTGAAAGACCGCTGGAACACATCGTCGACCGAAGGCACCGACATAGTGATTGCCCTCGACGTATCAACATCGATGCTCGCCAAGGACCTGACTCCGAACCGGCTGGAACGTGCCAAAAAGGTTGCACAGCAATTTATCGACTCGCGTCCAAACGATAAAATCGGTCTGGTACTGTTCGCCGGCGAAGCCCTTACAGGCCTGCCCATGACTTCCGACCGCGATGCACTCAAGGCTTACCTGAAAGCCGTGGACGTGAACCAGCTTGAAGACGGTACCGCTATCGGCGACGGCCTGGCAACGGCTGTGAACCGTCTGCGCGCCGACTCGTTGGTAAAAAGCAAGAGTATTATTCTGCTCACCGACGGCTCGAACAACACCGGCATAACCACTCCGCTCGACGGCGCACGCGCCGCCAAGGAATACGGCATCAAGATATATTCGATAGGCATAGGTTCGAACGGCACCGCCATGTTCCCCGACCATTACGACTATGCCGGACGCATTGTATACGCTCCGCACAAGGTGGTGATTGAGGAAGAACCCCTCCGGCAGATGGCCGCAAACACCGGCGGCAAGTACTTCCGCGCCGACGACGACGAGGCTCTGGCCAGTATATTCGCCGAAATCGATTCACTCGAAACCACACGCCTCGACGTACGCAACTACTCGCATACCGAGGACGACTACATGCTCTGGGCATGGCTCTGCTTCGGCCTGGTGTGCCTCGAACTGCTGCTGCGCTACACAGCCGCCCGCTCAATTCCATAATCCGCAAGACTTATGTTTGATTTCGCAAACCCCATATTGCTTTGTCTGCTGGCCTCAGTGGCCGTGTTCGCCGGACTGTATATACTGGCGCGTGCCGCACGCCGCAAAAAGCTGCGCCGCTTCGGACGTCCCGAGGTGATTGCTCCGCTTATGCCCGACGCCTCCAGATATAAACCGACCATAAAGATTACCCTGGAGCTGCTGGCTCTCGCGGCCATTGTGATGGTGCTTGCCCGCCCCCGTGCAGGCGAACGCGACACTACCGATGTGGCTCAGGGCATTGAAATGATGATCGCTTTCGACGTATCGAACTCCATGTACGCGTCGTCGACCGACTCGCCCGACGGCACCTCGCGCCTCGACCGCGCACGAATCACATTGGAGCGTCTGGTCGACCGTCTGGGCGGCGACAAGGTGGGTCTGGTGGCATTCGCCGGACAGCCCAAGCGACTGCTGCCCCTCACTACCGACTATTATCTGACCAAGATGTTTATCGGCGACCTTTCGCCTGCCATGTTCTCCGATCAGGGAACCTCCATTGCCGACGCACTCAACATGTGCGCGCACTCGTTTTCCGGCGACGGCAAAGCTCCGCGCGCTATTGTGCTGCTTACCGACGTCGAAGACCTCGAGAACCCCGATGCCGTGATACAGACCGCAAAGGATATCGCCGCCGATACCATACAGATCAACGTCATAGGCATGGGTACCGAAAAGCCCATGCCGGTGCCGATGCCCGGCGGCGGAATGCTTGAGTACGACGGCCAGACCGTAACCACCGCACTGAATGTGGAGCTGGCCAAGAGCATAGCCAAGGCCGGCAAAGGCATATATGTGAACGGAGCCTCCACCAAGGCCCTCGACGACCTCAGCGACCAGCTGAAAATACTCGGCACCTCCGACTTCGGAAAAGTCAGCTACAAAACCAGCGCCGAACAGTTCCCTACTTTCGCCTGGATTGCCCTGATTCTGCTGATTGTAGACATATTTGTGCTCGACCGTAAAATTGGCTGGCTCAAACGCGTTAACTTCTTTACAAAGTCGAACAAGCCCTCGGCTGACGCCCGGGACGCATCATCAGCAAAGAAATGAACAAGCACTTCTTAAATATGATATTCGCCGCCGGAATGGGAGCGCTGCTTCTGCCCGGCTCGGCATCGTGCTCGGCCGACCACAAGTCGCAGACGCAAAAGAAAGAGGACGAAACCGTGCGACGCGAGCGCGTGGCTGTCGAACGCGGCAACTCACACTTCGCCCACGGCGACTATGCCGACGCGCTCGACGAATACAACTCAGCCATCGAGGCTAACCCGCAGTCGAAGGTGGCCCGCTTCAACCGGGCCCTGGCTCTGTCGCAGCTTATATCCGACGAGGAGCGTGACCAGCTGCTGCAACCCGACAGTCTGCGTGTACCCAATACCATGCGCGAGCAGGCCATAAAAGCCTACTCCGACTTTACCGGCACACCTTCCGACACCACCTACTACACCAATTCGAACTATAATCTGGGCAACCTGTATTACTCCGACGGCAAATACTTCTACGACAAGGATTCCATACAGAACGCCATGGCAGGCGGAATGGCAGCCATGGCAGGAGGCAGCATGCAGGATTACCGCAAGCATGCCGTGGAAACACTTGAAGAAAGCATCGCGGCATACAAACGTACCCTAAACCTCGAACCGGAGCGCATGGAAGCACGCGAGAACCTGCGTCTGGCCCAGATTTTACTCGAAAAACTCAAGGATGACAACGGCGGGGGCGGAAACAACGACCAGCAGCAACAGGAACAGCAACAAGACCAACAGCAACAGCAGGATCAGCAACAAGACCGGCAACAACAACCCCGGCAGCCTCAGCAGCAACAACAGCAGAACGAGGACATCGAACGCCAGTTGCGCGCCGTACAGATGAAAGAAGACCAGACCCGCCGCGACAAGGACAAGGAAGCCGAACCCGTATATGGCCGTCCGCAGCGCAAGCCATGGTAACTCACCTAAAACACTCAACATTAAACACATCAGCGATACATGTTCGCACATAAATCAAAATATCGCATACTTAGCCTGCTGCTGATGCTGGTGGCAGGCATAGGAGTCATGGCCCAGAACTCACTGGTGCTGATAAACCCCGGCACACAGATTGAGGGGCGCAAGTTCGCCCTCACCTTGCGTGCAACCGGAGGGCAGGCCTCAGGGCTGCAGGCTCCGTCGCTCAAAGGCTGTAAGCTCATCTACGGCCCGTCGGTCAGCACTATGGAATCGGTGCAGTATATCAACGGCCAGATGTCGCGCGAGTCGTACGTCGACTATTCATACACCTATCTGGCCGAAAGCGCCGGTGAGGTAAGCATTCCGGCCATAAGTGCCACCATCGGCGGCCAGAGCGTAAAGAGCAAAGCCGCCACATTCACTATTCTGCCTCCTGACAAAAACGCTCCGGCACAGGCCAGACGCACTCAGCCCGGGGCTCCACGCCATGCCGATGCCGCAACTGAAGCCGAGGTTCCGCCAATTAAAAGCAGTGACCTTATTGTGCGTGTGACATTCAGCAAACAGAAAGTATACGAACAGGAACCTGTAATCGCGGAAATCAAAGTTTATACCCGTCATGGCATAAGCAGCTTCCAGGTGCAGACACAGCCTGTGTTCGATGGATTCCTGAGCGAGGAACTCGAGGTGCCCCTCAACGTAAGCATGGAGCATTACAATGGACAGAACTACTATACCGCTGTACTCAAACGCTGTATTCTTTATCCGCAGAAGGACGGCAAACTTACCGTAAACTCAGGTAAATACGATGTCACACTGCAGCAGGAAGTACCGGTGTACTACGGCTACTTTGTGACTTCGAAAATAATAGAGCGCAAAATCACCACCACCTCTAACGAGGTGTCTCTGAACGTACTGCCACTGCCTGAGCCTAAACCGGCCGGATTCAACGGTGCGGTAGGCCGATTCGACATCACGACATCGCTCACCCCCGAGTTGCTGCGTACCAACGAAGCTGCCAACTACCGTATTGAAATCACCGGCAGCGGAAACATCAAATATCTTAAAGCGCCCGAACTTCAGGTACCTGTAGGCATCGACGCCTATACACCCAAGACCGATGTACAGTCGAAGGCCTCGGGCAGCAATGTCAGCGGTACATTTACCGTCGACTATACCCTTATGCCGCAACAGGTAGGCGACTACACCATACCGGGCATACGCTTTGTGTACTTCGACCCTCAGACCGCCAGCTACAAGACCGTAAATGGCCGTGAGTTCGACTTCCGCGTGGAGCGGGGAGCCGCCGGTGTAAGCAACACCAAGGTAGCCGAAACCGCCGCCATGACCGACATATTGCACATAAAGCAGTGCGGCGACACTCCCCGCCACCACACCACCCCACTGATGTTGCGTCCGGCATATTGGTATAGCCTGCTGGCAATGGTGATGCTATTTCTGGTTATCACATGGGTTTACCGCCGCAATCTCAAACTTAAAGCCGACGTGGCCGGACGCCGTCTGTCGCGCGCCAACCGCGTAGCCCGCAAACGCCTGCGCGTAGCACACCGACTGATTAAAGACAGCGGCGACAAGTTCTACGAGGAGCTATCCAAAGCCCTCTATGGCTATTTCGGCGACAAACTGGGCATGCCTCCGTCGCAGCTTATCCGCGCCAATATATCGCAGCAACTCGCCGACTACGGCGCTAAGCCTGAGAGCATCGACATGGCAATACGCATTCTCGACGACTGCGAGATGGCCCGGTTCACTCCCGAACACTCACAGCAGGAACGCGATGGTCTTTACCGCGACGCATCGAATGTTATCAAAGATTTTGAGTCAGTAAAACAATGAACAGCATCATCCGACATATTATCATAGCAATGGCCGGCCTGCTTGCACTGCCGGCAGCAGCTCTGTCGACCGGCCAGCGGGCCGACTCGGCATACAACGAGGAGAACTTCCGTCAGGCAGCACAGCTTTACACCGAAGCGCTCGCAGAGAGCGGCCCCGACGCTCTGTTCTACTACAATCTCGGCAACAGCTATTACCGCCTCGGCAACGTGGGACGGGCTATTGCCAACTACGAACGCGCCCTGAAAGTCGACCCCTCGTTCGACGATGCCCGCACCAACCGCGACTTTGTTCTATCGCGTATCGACAACCTGCCTGAGGACGACTCCACCTTCCTCAACAACCTGCACCACTCCATCATAGCCTGGGCCTCTCCCAACGTATGGGCCATAAGCGCCGCCCTGCTGTTTGTGCTTCTGCTGGTGATGGTGGGCATATACATATTCGGCAACGGCGTGATGCTGCGCAAGACAGGCTTCTTCGGAGGCATCATAGTACTGGCTCTGACCATCTATGTTATGGTTCTGGCATACAGCTCCGCCTCCGGCAGTACCGACCACTCGCAGGCCGTGGTGATTGTGCCTGTGACCAACCTCAACACCGTGCCGCGCACTCCAAAAAGCACATCCGACAAGATAATACCCATGCCCGAAGGCGCCCGTCTGCAGATTATCGACTCGCTGGCCACTCCCGGCGACCGGCAGGCCGCCAAATGGTACGACGTAAAAATCAACAACAGTTCGCGTGCATGGGTTAACGCATCTCACGTCGAACGAATCTGAGAACTACTTACCATGACAGAATACATCCATTACCATACAGCCGACATACAGGCCGACCTCAGGTATCTGCAGCTGCTGGCCAGATCATTTCCTTCGATTGCAAAGGCCAGTACCGAAATCATAAACCTCGAGGCCATACTCAACCTGCCCAAAGGCACCGAGCACTTCCTCACCGACATACACGGCGAATACGAAGCCTTTCAGCATGTACTCAAAAACGCCTCCGGCACCATCAAGCGAAAGGTAAACGAGATTTTCGGCAACTCTATGCGCGAGTGCGAGAAAAAAGAACTCTGTACCATAATCTACTACCCACGCGAGAAACTCGAACTGGTAAAGGACACCGAGCAGGACATGTCAGAATGGTACGAAATCACCCTTAACCGTCTGGTAAAAGTGGCCCAGAACGTGTCATCAAAGTACACCCGCTCGAAAGTCAACAAAGCCCTGCCTAAGGATTTCAGCTACATAATCCAGGAACTGCTGCACGAAACCGAGGCCGATCCAAATAAACACGCCTACTTCAACCAGATTATATCCACAATCATATACACCCGCCGCGCCGACGATTTCATCATTGCCATGAGCGAGCTGATACAGCGTCTGGCAATTGACTCGCTGCACATCATCGGCGACATCTACGACCGCGGACCCGGTGCGCATATCATCATGGATACGATCTGCGACTACCATAACGTGGACATCCAGTGGGGCAACCACGACATATTGTGGATGGGTGCCTACGCCGGTAACCGTGCCAGCACAGCCAACGTGCTGCGCATATCTCTGCGGTACGGCAACATGGAAACCCTCGAGGAAGGATACGGCATCAACCTGTTGCCTTTGGCCACCTTTGCCATGGAAACCTACGGCGATGTAAACCTCGACTTCTACAAGCCCCGGCTGAAGTTCTCACAGCGACAGTTCTCCGACAAAGAAATCAAGGTAATAGCCCAGATGCACAAGGCAGTGTGCGTGATTCAGTGGAAATTGGAAGGCCAGATGATAGAACGGCATCCCGATTTCGGCATGGACGACCGCAACCTGCTGCGCATAGCCGACTTCGCAAAAGGTACCATAACCATCGACGGCACTGAATATCCGATGCTCGACAGCCATTTCCCAACCATTGACCCCGCCGACCCCAACCGCCTGACCGACGAAGAGGAAAAGATCATAAACCAGCTGAGCCTGACATTTATGAACAACGAGAAGATGCGGCGACACATGGGCTGTCTGCTCAGCCACGGCTCACTGTATCTGGCACGTAACAACAACCTTATGTTCCATGCGTCGATGCCCATGAACCCCGACGCATCGTTCAAGGCTGTGGAAATCGAGGGCGAAACTTTCAGCGGCAAAAAACTATTCGACCGCATCGACCGTCTGGTACAGCTTGCATGCCGCAAGAGCAACGACGAAGGCGACCAGGAATATGCCGTAGACTATATGTGGTATCTTTGGTGCGGTCCCGACTCGCCTCTGTTTGACAAATCTAAAATGGCTACCTTTGAGCGTTACCTGATAGCCGATAAAGAAACCCACCGCGAGATTCGCGGCAACTACTACCGGCTACACGACGACAGCGCCATATGCGACCGCATACTCCGCGAATTCGGCCTCCCCACCGAAGGGTCCCACATAATCAACGGCCATGTGCCAGTGAAGATAAAGAAAGGCGAGAATCCGGTGAAGGCCGATGGCAAGCTGCTGGTAATCGACGGCGGTTTTTCGCGCGCATACCAACCCGAAACCGGCATCGCCGGATATACCCTGGTATACCACTCGCGAGGCTTCCAGCTGGTGGAACACGAACCCTTTGAATCGTGCGAGAAAGCTATCGAGGAAGGCCAGGACATTATATCGAACACAGTGCTTAACGAATTCAAGGCAAAACGCCTCAAGGTTCGCGATACCGACAAAGGGCGTATACTGGTAGAGCAGGTATCAGACCTCAACAAACTGTTGGCTGCCTACCGACGAGGTCTGGTAAAAGAAGTGCAATAACGTCTGTAAGCTACCAAAGCACTTATGTACGCAAATGTCCAAATTTCTTATCGAAGAAATTTGGACAAGTCATTTTATTTATGTAACTTAGTGGCTCGAAAACAATAATATGCGGCCAGAAGATTCAATATTCATCGACTTACGGACAGACTTCGGATTTAAGCGCCTTTTCGGTTCGCCGGAACGGTCATCGATTCTGATACGGTTTATCAACGCCCTGTTCGCAGGCCGCATGGTTGTAACAGAGGTTACTTTTCACGACAAGGAAATGCTTCCGCAGGACCCATCGGGCAAACGCACCATTTACGATGTGTATTGCACCACCGAAACCGGACATCATTTCATTTTGGAAATGCAGATGAATGATTCCGCCAATTTCCCGCAACGAGTATTATTCTATACTGCAAAAGCCATTGTCGGACAAGGGCAACGAGGAATAAACTACGCATTGAGACCGATATACACCGTAGTATTCACCAATTTTAATCTAAAGCATCTTTCCAAACGTTTAGTAAATGAAGTGCTTCTGAAAGAACGTACTACCAATGAAATTTATTCCGAGGCTTTACGCCTGATATTCATATCGCTGCCTGAAGTAAAACCTGAGTGGAATAAATGTGACAACGAACTTGAACAAATACTTTATCTGGTAAAAAATATGCATACTATGGACAAAAATTCAGATCCCTACCGCAGTGGCAAATACAGCGACATGTTCGATGCCTCTGAGTGCGAGAACATGGCATGCGAAGAAGTTGTTGAATACTCCAAATCGTATTACAAGATGATTGATGATATGGCTGCATTGGAGTACTCCAAACAGGAAGCACGCGCCGAAGGCCTAAAAGAAGGGCGCCAAGAAGGGCGTAAAGAAGGACGTAAGGAAGGACGCGCCGAAGGATTCATCGAGGTGGCCCAGAAATTGCTGAAATCCGGTATGTCGCGCGAATTTATTTGCGAAACTCTGGGCATGACTCCGAAAGAACTTGGTCTTTGCTAAACGCCGTCAAAGATAGAAATCCCGGGTAAGAGAAGCAAAAGCTGATGTCAGAGCCGCACCACGGCGAACAGCGATAGTTTCCTGATGACAGTGGCCGTCGCGACGCATAAACTGCATCATAACACGTATGGGCCGCTTGCCCTCCGACGGCAAAAGCCAAGCCAGACGGCGTAGTTTCAGACGCGCCAACTCGGCGCGATATAGAGCGTCGTCGTACTTCTCTGCCGGCAGTATCATGGCCAGCGAGCCTTCGTCCGAAAGCCGGAGCGCGGCAAATTCTACAAGCGAAAAATAGTTCAGCGAGCCCTCATGACGCGCCAGCGCACGCTCTTCGGAGGGAGCCTCCGGACCGCCAGCAAAATAAGGCGGATTACTTATTATAAGGTCGACAGGAACATCCGGACAGTAATCTTGGAAATTGCCCTCGACCACAGCCAGACGTCCGGCCCATGGCGAAGCAGCGAAGTTGCGCCGGCAGTCGCAGGCCGCTCCTGCATCGTATTCAAGGCCCACGGCCAATAGTTGCGGCGCGCGCTGCGCCAGCATAAGAGCAAGTACGCCCGAACCTGCGCCTACATCGAGCGCGGTCCGGGCGGACGGTTGTATTTCTGCCCAGGCACCAAGAGCCACACTGTCGGTGCCGAGTTTCATGCCACAATGGCAATCGTCGAGTTCGAACTGTTTGAAACGGAACATTATACCTGAATCAGCACTATACCAGCGGGTCGAAATCTTTCCATGCCTCGGCTGTGCGGTACTGAGGTAGCTGGAGTTTCTGATGTATCTCCGCCATCATTACAAGAAAGAGTTTACGCCGCATGCAGTCGTCAAACCCCATATCGGCGGGGTTGCCATATTCAGATGCGTCAACATTACGTATCATCCACTGCACATCGTCGAAGTTGCCGTGGCGCATCATCTCTATCACATAGAGCATTGACATCTGTACATTGCCGCGAAAAAAGTCCTTGCCAAGCTTCTCCTGCCTGTCGGCAATAATATCCATGGCACATTCGTCGCGGTGCAGTGTCACGGCCAACTCAAGATACAGTGGCAGGTCGGTGATTTCTTCACCCACTTCATTAAAGCAGTCAAGTACCAGGAAAGCCAACCTGCGGTGTCCGGCATCGGCACAGAAACGAGCCCATGTCACCCAATTGTCGCGTGTATTGGTGCCTTCGCTTTCGTTGGAACAGAAAAACGATTCAAGCAAGTCGTAAGCATGGTGCTCGTCGCCATCGGTTACCATGGGCTTGCGAAGCAGGTACAGTGTAATGGCCGCATACTGCGGTTTGGACTCCGAAGCCAGCAAACGCAGGCGGCGGTTGGTATCGTCCGGACCGTTAAGCTTGTCGTTTATATTGCACAGCAGTTCCAGCAGCTCGGGATCGTCGGGGTACTCTTTGCGGATTTCCTGCAACTCTCGCACTGCAAGGTCGAGCGAACGCTCAAGCTTTAGGAACAGCGAGGCGCGGAAAGCCTGCATCTGCTTGTGCCGCGGCAGTAGGGCCAGGGCAAACTCCACAGCGTTGAGAGCATCTTCGGTTCGTTCCAGGCGGTCGTAGTCCTGCGCAAGCATGTACCACTGCTCGGCGTTCGAAGGGTCTTCGTCGGTAAGCAGTTCGAGCATTTCCACTGCCTTATCGTAGCGTCCGGCCTCCTCCGCCACCACAGCCACTTCGTAGTGGAGGGTGAGCGGAAAAGTTGTATGGGCGCGTATGGCGTCGATGCGGCTGAGTACCCAGTCGAGTTGGCCCAGCTGCGAAGCTACATTCACAAGTTGTATGATCTCCTCGTCGTCAAACTCCGGATATGTACTCAGCAAGTCGTCGAGCGCCTTTACCAGCTGTTCGCCGGCGAGGTCGGTATAACGCAGCCGCAGGATATCCCAAAGAGGGCCGCTGCCGCTGTTGTCCTGAAAGAACTTCTGCTCGGCGTCGCTCTCGAAACCATTGTAAAAAATAGCACGGCGCAAGCGCAGTGGCTCGCTGTCGGGATAAAAGCGGGCACCGCACAGAAGCACCTCCATACGCAGATAATCGTCGTTGAGGTCTCCGGCGTAATCAAAGAGTTCCACCAGCTCGTCTTCGTCGTAGAAGCGCTCGCTTATAGGTTTGGCGAGCGACTGGCGGAAACGCCGGCAAAGTTCGTCGCGTTCGTCGGAAAAGTCCTCCATCAGTTCTTGGCTTTAGCTTTTTCCCAGCTGTCTTTCAGCGCAATGGTGCGGTTGAATACAAGAGCACCTGGTTTGGTGTCGTAGTCGGGTGTAAAGTATCCGATGCGCTGGAACTGCAGTTTCTCGCCGGGCTTCTCGCCGAGTGCGGCTGCGAAAGGTTCGAGTTTGGCGTTAGCAATTATCAGCGACTGCGGGTTGAGCATCTCGCGGAAGTCGCGTTCGGTTTCCGCTGCCGGATTCTCGACCTCGAACAGGCGGTCGTACAGACGCACTTCGGCGTCTACGGCATGTCCGGCCGATACCCAGTGTAGAGTACCTTTTACCTTGCGCGATGCACCGGGCAGACCGCTGCGACTTTCGGGGTCGTAAGTGCAGCGCAGTTCAGTGATGTTGCCGTCAGCGTCTTTCACCACTTCCTCGCATTTGATAATATAAGCACCCTTGAGGCGGACTTCCTGGCCGGGAGCAAGACGGAAGAATTTCTTTGGAGGGTTTTCCATGAAGTCTTCGCGTTCGATATAGAGTTCGCGGCTGAAAGGCATGCTGTGTGTGCCACTGCCTTCCTGTTCGGGATTGTTCTCCATTTCCACTTCCTCTACCTGACCTTCCGGATAGTTTGTAAGCACTACTTTTACGGGGTTGACCACAGCCATTACACGAGTGGCGATGCGGTTGAGATCGTCGCGTACGGCGTGTTCGAGCAAACTTACCGAGTTGAGGGCCTCATACTTGGTATAGCCGATTGTATCAATGAAGTTGCGTATGCTCTGCGGAGTGTAGCCGCGGCGACGCATACCCGAGATGGTAGGCATGCGGGGGTCGTCCCAGCCGGCCACCAGGCCTTCTTTCACCAGCTGCAGCAATTTGCGCTTGCTCATTACGGTGTAGGTAAGGTTGAGGCGGTTGAACTCAATCTGGCGGGGGCAGTAGCTTTCATCGGCCAGCTCTTTTACGAAATGCTCGTAAAGCGGGCGGTGAGGCACAAACTCCAGAGTACAAATCGAGTGGGTCACACCTTCGAAGTAGTCACTCTGGCCATGAGCGAAGTCGTACATGGGATACACCTTCCAGGTAGTGCCGGTGCGGTGATGCGGAGTCTTGATGATGCGGTACATGATAGGGTCGCGGAAGTGCATATTCGACGATGCCATGTCGATTTTGGCACGCAGCACACGCGAGCCCTCCTCAAATTCACCTGCGTTCATGCGGGTGAACAAGTCGAGATTCTCCTCAACCGAACGGTCGCGGTAGGGACTGTTCTGGCCGGGAGTGGTTGGAGTACCCTTCTGTGCGGCAATCTGCTCCGAGGTCTGGTCGTCGACGTATGCCTTGCCTTCCTTAATCATGCGCACTGCCAGATCGAAGAGCTGTGGAAAGTAGTCGCTGGCATAGTATTCGCGGTCGCCCCAGTCGAAGCCCAGCCAGTGTATGTCTTCTCGGATTGAATCGACGTATTCCACATCTTCTTTCACGGGGTTGGTATCATCGAAACGCAGGTTGCAGGTACCGCCGAATTTCTCAGCCACGCCAAAGTCCATACATATAGCCTTGGCATGGCCTATGTGCAGATAGCCGTTGGGCTCGGGCGGGAAACGGGTGTTCAGACGTCCGCCGTTCTTGCCTGCTTCGAGGTCTTCTTTCACTAACTGCTCTACAAAGTTCAAGCCTTTAGCTTCCTCATTCTTTATTTCTTCTTCCATTTTATGATGATTTTATTATTTTCGTCACTGTTATTTCCCCAAAAACGTCACTACGACCTTTAACATTATTTCGCGCCTTTCACTCCGTTGCCCTTGCTCATGGCAAAGATGTTCTGGTCGAACGACAGTGTTTTGGTTTCCAGACGGCGGCGACGCTTCAAAGCCAGGGCCACCAGGCGTTCCATCAGTTTATCGAAACTGATGCCGCTTCCCTCCCACAGATAGAACGAAAGAGAACCAGGAATAGTGTTGATTTCGTTGACGTAAATCTGCTTGGTGTCGTCATCCACCATAACGTCGACACGGCTTACACCGTGGCAAGAAAGCACACGGAATGTTTCGCCGGCCAGATGCTGTATCTGCTTTGTCATTTCGTCGGGCAGGTCGGCGGGGAACTTCTTCTGCGACGAAGCCATGCCACGTCGCGAACCCTTGGCTCCGGCGCCTTTGACTCCTCCCTTCGAGCCTCCGCCTCCGCCAAGGTATTTTTCCTCATAGCTGAGGAAGTCGCCGCTCTTGATAGGCTCCTCGAGTACCGACGTCTGGTATTCGTCGGCATCGCCCAGCAC